>CAZHCJ010000005.1:0-43577 GCA_964530945.1 Candidatus Woesearchaeota archaeon
AATATAAGAGAATACTTGAAAAAAATAATCCCAAGATGGTTGATGAACTTGTAGATAAACTCTCAATACTTATTGAAAATCCAAAGCTTCGTGAGAAAATGGGAAAAAATAGCTTTAAAATGGTAGAGTCAGGAAAGTTTTCTATAAAAGAACGAAACAAAAAACTCAAAAGAATTTATGAAGAAGCTTTGAGATAGTCTATAAATTTTCTTATTCCTTCTTCAGGAGACATTGGTTCTATGTCTAGGACACTTTTCATTAAAGTCGTGTCTGCCTCGAGGTTTTCCACATAGTTTTTATCCTTGGGAACAAATACTGGTTCTATTTCCGTTCCTAAAGTTTCTTTTATAATTCTTAGAAGTTCTTTGAACGAAATAGAATTTCCGGTTCCCACATTTATTATTCCTGTATATTCAACTTCAGCAGATTTTATTATCGCTTTTACAACATCTTCAACGTAAATGAAATCGCGTGTTTGGCCTCCATCTCCCCATATTTCTGGAGGATTTCCTTTCATATAATCTCTTAAAAAAAGATAAAGAACGCTCCCAAAATCTTTTTTCCATTCCTCTCCCGGACCGTATCCTGCAAAAATCCTCAAACCTAAAGATTTTACAAAATCAGAATATGAGCTTGCAAGCCCTTCACAACTTATTTTAGCTGCAGCATAAAGGTTTCTTGGCTTCGGATAAACCTTTTCATGCAAAGGGTGTTCATTTCCAGCATAATTACTACCCGAAGAAGGATAAACAACTTTTTTCACGTTCTTATTTTTCTTTGCAAACTCTAAAGCGTTCCACAATCCATGAACCGTTTCTCTGAACGCGCGCTCGGGTTCACGCTTAAAAATAGTAATGGAGGAAGGTGCGGCAAAATGAAAGATATATTCTATATCTTCCGGAACTTTGCTCCAAATCTCTTTTGAGGAAACGTCCCCTTCAATAATTTCCACGCTCTCCAAAAATTTGTTTTTAGATTTAGACATTTCTGCATCAATATATGAGAAATTATCAATAGAATATATTTTTGCGCCTTTTTTGTGCAAAGATTTTCCAAGATTAGATCCAATAAAACCTGTTATTCCGTTAACAAGAACCTTTTTATCTTTCCAATCCATAAAATCATTAAGAATTCTTCTTTTTTAAATATTATAGAATAAAGTTATATATTTTTATTCTAGCATTTTTAGAATTTTCTTGCTTACTCCCTTTTCACCATATGGATTCTTAAAACCTTTTGCCTTAACATTGCCATCTTCTATCATCTCAATAATATTCTTACTTTTTCTAACATTTAATTTTGTCAAAAAGTTTATGCCTGTTTGCAAACCTTCTTGTCTCTCAGTTCTTTCTCTAAGCAACACACAAGGTTTTTTGAAAACAAGACTTTCTTCTTGAATACTTCCGCCATCCGTAATGAGGTATTCACAATTGGATAACAAAGAAATAAAACTAAAATAATCTTCTAAATCTGTTAGCTGAACATTTTTCATTTTTTTAACATGCCCCAGAAGTTCATATTTTTTTAAATAGTGTGCAGTGTTGTGATGTATGGGCCACAACGCTTTTATTCTAACGCTAGAAATAATTTCTATTATCTTTTTCATCCTGTCTTCATTGTTTAAGTTTTCGTGCCTGTGAATATTTATTAATGCATACTTTTCTTTCAAAGGAGTTCTTCTTTTTGATTTTTCTTTCGCGATGTAGGCAGAATCAACAATAGTATTCCCGATGAGAACTATTCTTCCAGATTGATTTTCTTCTTCCAAATTATTTTTAGTTCTTTCAGAAACTGCCAATAAAATATCTGAGAATTTATCGCTAATTCTTCTTGAAATTTCTTCTGGAAAGGGTTCAAACAATGAACCTGAGCGCAATCCTGCTTCAAGATGAACATTTTTCCATCTTTTGTCCGAATTCAAAAACTTGCTTGAAGCTATTGATGCTGCAGCAGTGCTCATCGTGTCTCCATGATAAATAACATATTTAGGTTTTATCTTTTTCAAAACTTTTTTTATGCGAAAAATCATTTTGATAAACCAAAAAAATGCATTTTGGCTCATCTTAGACCAAAACTTAGTAGATATTTTTGGTTCCTTGCTTAAAATAAAATCTGGTTCTTTAACCCCAAATTCTTTGCACGCTTGTCTGACAGGGTGTTGCCCCGTATGCACAAACCAATAATGTTTTTGTTGAGATTGTAATTCTAACATAAGAGGCATACATTTAATCAATTCCGCTTTTGTCCCTATCACTATCGCTATACTTGAATTCTTTTTTTCCATAAAAGAATTTGAAGAGTAGGCATTTTAAACATTATGAAACTAAAAAACTACTTTTTGAATTGCAAATCATCAAATTCAGCGTATTCTCCTTCCGTTTGCAAAAACTCTTCTCTAGCGATTATGTCCCCCGGGTAATCTACTTCCCATATCTTTATCGGTCCCCTAATCCCATTGTAATAAATAATATCTCTGTTTAAATTAAATCCTTGGTTTTCAAGAATCTTTAAAAGAGGGTCTTTTTCTGAATGGACTAATCTCAGTGTAGGATAGTTATCTAGAGCATCATCCATCAAATAGAGTTGTGCAAATAAGCTACTAGATACTTTTGGAGAGAGATATATCATTGAACCTATGGGGTCAACTTCTAAATTATTTCCTGAAGGCACTAACCTGGGAATTAGATAAGCTACCGCTTCCAAGCCCCCTCCAAAATCTCTAAGCTCTCCTTCAAAATAAGCATATCTTAAAGGGATGTAAACCTGATTTTCATTATAAAAGAAAACTGCTCTGGGTTGCTGAATCTCATTATTTTCAATTTCAAGTAAGATACCTCCAATTAATGCCTTATTTTTTGGCAGGAAAATTTCTTTTCCGCCTGAATCATAAACAATATCCTCATCTACGTTACCTAATCCTTGATACACAATTAGAGTAGTATTTTTGTTGCGTGTTTCTTGAGAATTATCGGGAAACATATAAATTACATTGGAGAACCTATCGCCTTGTTTTGATGTTCCTTCCGGACCACTACCTATTTTACTATATGCTCCGTATTTACCAAGGTCTGTTTTATCTATCAACAAATACGAGACATTATGCGCTTTCATAAAACTCAACGCTGTTTCAGAGTGAGGTGTTGTGAGTAAATAGCGTCCAATTAGGTGATCCCAAAACCCAATAGCGTGTCCTCCGTCCGTTACGCTTGGTCTTTCCCCTAAATATTGGACCCAATATCCATAGTCCCACCAATGAACAAAAATAGATCCTTCTGAAGTATTTTCTTTCACCCAATTCAGAGCTTCTTGCCATTGAACATCTGCGCTCGGGCCATTGTTTTCTGCTTGCACGAAAGAAGATTTTATGAATCCCGGATATTGTGGGCTTCCAGGAATTCCTAAAACGCTAATAATGGCACCGATAATCGCCAAGATTGAAACTAATATGAAAAACATTTTAATCAAATCATCTTTAGAACTTTTAGCATATTTTGTTACCTCGAATATGAAGAATCCTGCGGAAAAACACGCGAAGGGCGTAAGAAGGAAGAAGAATCTTACGGCACCTCTAACAGAAACCAACATGAAAAGCAACCATGAAAACATGACTATTTGTTCTGGTTTAAATTTAATTTCTGTTTTTAAGTAAATCCAAATAAAGACTGAGAAGAACAAAATTAAAGCGCCGAAATAAACTAATTTACTTATGAAATTGTTTCCATTAAGCAAGGAATCTGGAGAAGTTTTACTAAACAATATTCCTAAAATCATTAATGCCCATGTAATAAAAAACACCCACCCGTATTTTTTAGATTTGATGCTTTTAGCAAAATTTCCACCTATGGCAATTAATCCACCTAAGAATATCCAAAAGAAAATTTTTCCTGTTTGGGCTTGCCAATCTCTCAAGAAAGGTTGAGCGTTTTCAGCAACAGTTGAACCTGTCCTACTGCTTCCAAAAGGTTGCAACAATCTGCTAAATACTTCCCCTATGTAAGAGAAAAGTCCTTCTTTATAGAATGAAAGGAATATTGCGCCCAAAATGAAAACAATTAAAACACTCCAAAATATCCTATATTTCTGATATTTGCTTTTTCTTAAAAAACCAATTTTATCCTTGAATTTAATTAAAGAAAAATCTGCCAAAACAAATAGAAATACAAAACTATTCAGTAAGCTAGATGAGCTTAGCAAAATTTTAGATAAACCTGCATTTAATGAAAAACCATAAATCAAACTTGTGAGCACACTTGAGACAATCCAAATTAAATAAAACAATATAAAGTTCTGAAGGAAAATGTTTTTTGATTTCTCAATAGACTTTGTTTTAATAATCCAGAACAAACCAAAACTAAATGCGAAAATCATGACAAGTATATTTACAATCCCGCTCCAACTTGCCATAGTGAATGAAGTCAAGATTCCGAGCCCCAATCCAATTAGTGCAGATTTAAGGTATTGGTTTTTTCTAATCTTTTCTTTGTAAAAATAATTCATGCAAAAACTTAAGCCGAGCAACGCAAGAAGAAAAGCAAACATTCCTATCGCTTCGTGGTCGGCAAAACCCGCCAAAGTCCTATAAATATATGAAGGGATAAAGGAAAGGAAAATGGAGCTAATTAATGCAATCGATTTAGATTTTGTGAGGTGCCATGCGAGAAGAAAGAAAACAATTAGTCCGAGAATGAAAAACATTATAGGATAAATCAAAGCAGAAGATTGGATTGAGAATTCTCCAAAAATATTACTTACTTTATATATCGAAACTATCGCCCAATGTGTTATTCCAGCTGTGAAACCAACACTTGCAGAAGGATATCTCATGTTGTCTACAGCAGGAAGACTTCCTTGGTCTACGATTGTTTCTGCGAGCCTAAGGAAATAAAAAGGGTCTAAGGCAAGAGGAATCTTTTCTCCAGTGGTTTGGTCTTGCAATAAATCCATATTCTGAACTCTTATCAAGGAACCCACAAAGATTGTAGAAATTAGCAAAACAATTAGGAATATGTTCTGGACTTTCTTGCTCGAAAAAAAATCTTTTGCTTTTTTAGTATTGAACTCAAAGTATTCCCCTTCCATTATAAAACCAGAGTGAATCTTACTTTAAAAACTTTACAAATAATGTTCTTTTTAAATACTAAAGAAAAATAATCCATGCAAGTAAGATTATCAATATCTGAAAGCCGTGAATCAGCCAGACAACATCATTTTCATAGACTTTTTTGCTTGGCTTAATCTTTTTCAATATTCTTATCGACAAGTGTTCCAACCCGTATATCTTTTCAAAAGGTTCTTCTAAACTCCCATTTTCTCTCGGTTTACCAAAAGAAGCTCTTTTCAATCCGCCCCGAATTTTCAAAAACGCTTCCATAATGTAGGGGATGAAAACGAACAAAGCAATTTTCTCAAAGTTTCCTAGTATAGACATCCCTGCAATCAAAGCACCTATCGTCCAGGTCAAAGAATCTCCTGGAAAAACAATTGCGGGATTTTTATTGAATATCCAAAAAGCAATTAATGATGAAACCATTATCATCCCTACAACCGAAAGCCAAACACTTCCAGTTACATAAGAAACATAACTTAAAAAACTCAATATGATAACTCCTTGCCCTGTTTCCAAGCCATTAAATCCTGCTAAAAAATTATATGTAGTAGTTGCCCCTGCGATTCCCAATGGAATTAAAATTAAAGGATAAAACAAGCCAAGATTAACATTCCCCAATAAAGGAAAATTCATTGAAGAAACCCCTGCATTAATTACTACAAGCGGAACGGACGCAAAAAATGCTAAAAGAATTCTTGTGCGCTTGGAGAGCCCTCCATGTTGCCACCCAAATAAATCATCTATTATTCCCACTAGCGTTAAAATTAGGACCATGCTTAGCAAGGAAAAAATCATCATATTCACATTATCCGAGATATTTGAAGAGAAGGTTCTGACAGCGATATAATAAAAGACTGCAAGGACAAAAGACATTACCACTACTAAACCTCCTGAACTCGCAACGTTTTTTGGTGTCCCTGGTTTATTCATATCTTTCCAAACCAGACCTATCTGTCTTGCTTTCCTTACCCAATATGGAATTGAAAAAAAGGTTATCAAAAAACTGATTATAAAAGCCAAGAATATAAACCAATTCACCATTTAATAATGTATGAAAATTTGTTTTTAAACTTTATAGAATTTAACTTCATTCAAAAAATCAAAGGGGTCAGATAAACTTCAATGATTGCAGCAACTACTAAGATTAAAATGGAGATGAGCAAAAGTAAGGCAACATTCTCTATGACGTGTAAGAATTTTTTACTTCGCCAACCATTACGTATGAATCCTACGCCAAAGATACCTCCGGCTAGCGCAGTGATAAAATATGCGGCTATCTCAGGGAAACCATGAATCATATATCTAAAAATTCCTTTGGGAATCTCGCTTATCTGATATTCTGAAAAAATCCCTATCGCAGCAGCTATAACACTCGCGTTCCATGCCAAAACGAAAATGGCTCCTGCACCGAATATTAAAGAGAGGATTAAGGTAAAAATCATGACATAAATGTTATTCTCAATTATCGACAAAAATCTAAGTGTGTTTGTTGCAGAGCCTGTCACTGCTCCCGTGCCTGTGCTTGTTTGTGTTAAGGTATGCCCTTGAACGCAGTTTTGAAGGTTAGAGGGGTTGTTTATTCTACAATAAGTTTCTACCTGGGCATTGAATAAAACAGGGTCTTGAAGGACAATATACCAAAATGAAAAAGCAATGATGAAACCCAAAAAGAGCCACATGAAAGCATAGACAGCATCTTTATGCACTCTCCAAACCCGTCCAAACCCAAAAGCATTTTCGTCTTCTGCCTCCTCCTTTTTTATTATGAAATACATGAAAGGCAATGAAAACATAACACAAAATAACACTACGAGAATTCCAGAGTAATTTGAAAGAACGACATCATTTGTAAAAAACCATTTTACTAAAAGTAGGGAAAGAGATGCATAAAGAATACCTATAAAAAGCATTTTCCACTCTCCTTTTTCCAATCTTTGAGGGTTAATCATACTTTCGAGCATAGAAAGAAGAGAAAAAAAGAATTTTTAAACTTTCTTAATGTACTTTATACATGAAACTTGAAAAAAGAGGAGAGAAAAGAGAAAGAAAGAAAATTTTTAATCAAATAATTGAAGATATAGCTTCTGTCAAAATACAAGGAGCTCAAAACGTTGCAAGAAACGCGCTTTACGCGTATTCTCTAATTCCTACAAAAAAATCGAAGAAGAAGCTTTTATCTTTACGTCCTACCGAACCATTGATGAAAAACATTTTAGACAAGATTGAAAACAAGAAACATCCTTATAGTGAAATTATGATGCATTTTAAACTCGCTCAAAATGAGATTAATAAACACGCATTTAAAATTATAAAAAACAAAGATGTTCTTTTTACTCATTGCCATTCTTCAACCGTCACAAATGCTTTGATAAATGCGAAGAAAAAAGGAAAAAAGTTTGAAGTTTATGTTACTGAAACCAGGCCATTATTTCAAGGAAAAAAGACTGCAAAAGAACTTTCTGAAGCAGATATTCCGACAAGTCTTTTTGTTGATTCTGCAGCCATGATTGCTCTTACAAAAAATCAAGGCACAAAAAAAGTAGACAAATTTTTTATTGGCGCGGACGCCTTACTTGAAAAAGGCATTCTCAATAAAGTAGGAAGCGGGATGTTTTCTAAGATAGCTTTTGAAAATGAAATCCCTATATATGTTTTATCTGATTCGTGGAAATACACAAAAGAGAAAGTAAAGATAGAAAAAAGAAGTTGGAGAGAAATTTGGAAAAAACCACCAGAAACTCTAAAAATAAAAAATCCTTCTTTTGAATTTGTTCCTAAGAAATACTTAAAAGGAATAATCTCTGAGTACGGCCTTCTCAGCTACGAAGAATTTGTGGAAAGATTTAAAGAAAGTAAAAATGATTGAATATGTTTTGTTTTTGTTAGGGATATTTTTTCTGATAAAGGGTGCTGACTATCTTGTCGAAGGAGCCTCATTACTTGCAAAAGAACTGAAAGTTTCCACACTTGTTATTGGCTTAACAATAGTGGCTTTTGGGACTTCTACTCCGGAATTGTTTGTCAATATCGCTTCCGCAATAAAAGGTTCAACAGACATAGCGTTTGGAAACATCCTTGGAAGTAACATTGCAAATATTCTTTTAGTTTTAGGAGTGGTTGCTCTTTTCTCCCCCGTAAAGGTTCCTAAATCAATAGCCTTTAGAGAGATTCCTTTCTCATTTTTAGCAATACTTGTACTTTTTATAGTTTCAAATTACTTTCTTATAGATAAAATAAATTTTAATGCCTTAACGAGAGTTAGCGGAATAGTTCTCTTATCTTTTTTGGTGGTTTTTCTTTACTATGTTTATATTTCTGCCAAAAAAAATAGAAAAAATTTTGATTTAGAAGACATCGGGGCAGAAAAACAACCCAAACATGTTATTTTGTTTATGATTTTGATTGGTTTATTTGGATTATATTTTGGGGGAGAGTGGGTAGTGGGAGGCGCAATAACAATTTCAAATGCATTGGGATTGAGTCAGTTTTTAGTTTCAGCAACTATAGTAGCCCTGGGAACATCATTGCCAGAACTCGTAACGGGAATTACCGCCGCAAAAAGAAGGGATACTGAGTTAGCAGTAGGCAATTCTGTAGGGTCAAATATTTTTAACATCTTTTGGATACTCGGAATAACCGCGTTAATAGCCCCTATTTATGTGCCTGCGTTTGTGAATTTTGACATGATTTTTCTAATGGCAATAACTTTCTTGCTTTTCATTTTTGTTTTCATTGGAAAAAAGAACCAATTAGACAAATGGCAAGGAATAATTTTCATAATCCTCTACATATTTTACATTGTCCACTTAATAGGAAGAGGGTAAACGAGTTTTATTTTTTAAAATCCTTGAGACTCTTGAATTAGTTTTGTGAACTCTTTTTCAATATTTTGAAGCTTTTCTTGCAATTCTTCTTGAATCTCTTGAAGTTTTTCGGTTTGGTCTTTTATTATTTTTTTAGTCTCGGGAATAGTCTTTTTCACAAAGTTTTTATCTCCCACATCCACCATAAGTTCTTCCGAAACAAGTTTAGCCCTTGTAAAAACACCTCTGCCTAACGGAGAGAGTATTTCTTTGTCCTTGCCTTGTTTTATTTCATCAAGCCCTGAATTCAATCCACCCATCTCTACAATCGCTTCTTCAACTGCTTGAAGCTGTTGGTGCAATTGTTGAGCTTGTTGTTCATAAGTTTGAAGTTTTACCATTAATTCTTGTTGATTTTTTACCATTTTCTTATTTTTATTTGTTTAAGCAACTTTTAAAATTTTCCTTAAGACAGAACTAAATATTAAAGAGCCTAAAAGATAAAACCAAAACCAACTAAATATCCCAAAGAATCTTGGGTCGCCAATAGCAGCAAAGTAATCCATAAACCATCTAAAGAACAAGATAAGAGGTATACCTGTATATATGATTGGACGCATACTAATTTTCATTGTGCGCATCATCAGAGGCATAAGTTCTTTTTGGACCTCCATCATTTTTTCAGGATTGTGTTTAAACTCTTGGGATTTTTTATTCATCTCTTTTTGTTCTTTCTTTAATTCTTTAAGAGTTTCTTGATCTGTAGCATATTTCTGAAAGAGGGTGATAAAAACAGAGATTATGAATATAATTAGAATCATCCCCCAAGTAACATCCCACGAAAGAAGAGCCCCTGCCGTGGGGTCTAAAATTGTACTCACAATATTCCTAATGAATTCTAACTGATTCCAAAAAGCAGCGATTAAAATAGAAATTAAAAAGACAATTACTATTCCTTTGAAACCACTTTCTCCCTCTTTATTCATATTATTATTTTGAAACCAGGGTTTTTATATTTAGTCCTATTAGGTCTTGATGAATTTTCTCATTGCTGGATGCATATCCATTTCGTGCTGTTTAGCAATGTTTTGATAGAATTGGAACATAATCATAATCACTAAAAGTATTGCAGTTCCTGAAACTAATGCTCCAAGCAAATCAGTAAGTGCAGCAAGCAAACCGATTGCTAGACCCCCCATGACTGCCAAAGGCATAATGTATCTCTCCAGAATGCTTTCAAGGATTCTTTCGTCTTGCCTAAATCCAGAAACTTGCAACCCGGAAGCAGCTATCTTGTGTGCCTGACTTTTAGCATCCATCCCAGAGGTTTTAACCCAAAATACTGAAAAAATCATCGACAGAAACATAAAAACAAGAATATGTGAGATTCCCTGTAAAATGTGCATAGGTAAAAGACCGCCACGAATTCCTAATTCCAATAAATTTGTTGAACCCAGCCAGAAAGCTAAACCCGAAATTGGTTGTCCTTCTGAGAAACGTCCAAGCCAAGTAAAGTGAGACGCAATCTTAGCACCCCCTTCACAAACTCCTCCTGTTAGACACGGGCTGGCCGCGTTTTCAACAATCCCTCCAAACAACTGGACGTTTGCGACTAGTGCAGCAACCAAAATAATAGGGATAACACTAGTATAGAAAAATGCAAGAGGCCATTTAACTCCATAACCCCTAACCCTTCCAAAAGATAAAGGAATTTCTACTTTTAGAGACTGAGCCCAAACAACAACTAGGAAGATTATTACTGTTGCAATTATCGCACCTGCTGCAGAAATAAGCTCTACAGGGTATTGATTTATTATCGATTGAATTAAAACGAAAACTTTTCCCGAACACGGAACATTATTGAAATCAAGAAGACAATTTTGTCCTTGTTGGTTCACAAATTGGAACGCACTTGTGAACAATCTCCAAGAGACTCCCGCTCCAATAAATAAGCTAACCCCCGAACCGAAGCCCCATTTGTTGCTGAGTTCGTCCATATAAAATATTGCCAATCCTCCAAGGATTAATTGGAATATAACAAGGCCAGTAAAACCAGGAACCGCTTGAAGACCTTGCATTAATACATAAACTAAAGCTTCAAATATTATGAAGAAGAAAACAAGAATTTTTTGCATCCCTTGAAAGAACTTCTGTCCCTCGGGGTTTGTAGTATCAATATTTATTATTCCTGCTCCGGTAAGAAGTTGTAAGATAATGGATGCCATAACGATGGGACCAATACCTAAACTGATTATAGAACCAAAATCAGTCCCAAGTATGATTGCAAGATATTCGAATCTAGACAAAGCATTTTCAGATAAGCCGAAAAGAGGAATGTTCGCAAGAACGAAAAATGATATAAGAATAACAAGAGTCCATTTGAATTTCTTTCCAAAACTAAGATGTTTCTCACTCGGTTTAACTACTTCCGGAATAAAATTAAAAAGTGATTTAAGGTCAGCCATTATTCTCCCTCTTTATTTTCAAGTTTTTCTTCTTTATTTTCAAGAGTTTTAGGCTTTTTATTTTTACCCTCTTTTTTTATTTCTTTTTTATTCTCTTCCTTTTCAAGAATTATTTCTCCGCCAATTTTAGAAACTTTTTCTTTAGCAGATTTAGAAGCGTCATAAGCTTTAATCAACAGCTTCTCTTTAATTTTGAATTTTCCGATGTCTCCTTTCCCCAAAATTTTGTATTTCTTAAGATTTATTTCTATTTTTTGCCCAGATTTTTTTGCTTTACCTGACTTTAGATAACTCTCTAAATCTAAGAATATGTCTCGGAGGTTTATTCTTTTACGTTTGTCTTTTTCAGATTTTCTACTTGTCAGACCACGTTTTCCAAAGTAGTCATGCCCGTACTTTTTATTAATAAGTGTTTTCTTATTGTCAGCACGTTTACCACTTCCAGACATTCCACTTCCACCCCTGTGTCCTGACTTTTTACGTTTCTTTCTAGCTCCTCCTCCATGGGTGCCAGTTCCCCTCATACGAGAGTTCTTTTTACGTTTCTTTATCTTTTTTTTAGGCATTTTACAACATCCTCTCTACAAGATCATTTATTTCTTCTTTGTGATTTCCTAAAACCCCTTTAGGGTAATGGTGTTTTGTTTCAATTCCTCCACGAGGAGGATGCAATCTAAAATATTTTTTCAGTTCCCCTTTTTGATTTTTCTTTCCACGCTCTTTTTTCAATTTTTCATAGGTGTCTTGAGCGATTATTCCAAACGCAACAAAATCTCTAACTTTTTTCAACATCCCCCAATTTTTAGTATTTGAAGGA
Organism: Candidatus Woesearchaeota archaeon; assembly: GCA_964530945.1. Lineage (GTDB taxonomy): Archaea > Nanobdellota > Nanobdellia > Pacearchaeales > GW2011-AR1 > ASMP01. The sequence continues at coordinate 12,193 of CAZHCJ010000005.1, forward strand.
ATGACACTACAAGTATATTTTTTCCCAAGCCTCAATCTTTTCAAGGTTTCTTCAACTTTTTTATCTAAGCCGACTCTTCCCGCAATTCTAATTACACAAATCATTTCTTTTTTATTGTTGTCTTTTTCTACCATTTTATTTTCTCATGTTGGTTTTTTTAAGTGCTTCAAAACACGCTTTAACAAGGTTGAAAGTGGTTCTCTTTTTACCATAAGCCCTACTATAAATATCTTTAACTCCTGCTAGATTAAGAATTTTTTTCAATTCTTTTCCAACAACTAGGCCAGTTCCTTGTGGTGCAGGGATAAGCGTAACTTTAACACTTCCAGACTTTCCAGTCACTTCAAAAGGAATCGTATGTGGCTCATCGCAAGCACAATCAAAAGCAGAGCAACTTCTTTGAATGCTAATTAAATTAAGTTTTGCCTTACGTATGGCTTTATCTCTTGCAGGAAGAGTCTCACTTGAACGTCCATCCCCTATACCCACATATCCGTTCCCGTTTCCAACAACAGCCATTGTGGAAAATGTAGGCACGTTTCCTTCCTTTGTTTTCCTTTGTGTTTGTCTCCAGGCCCTTCTTTTACCTCCTCCAAATTTTCCTTTAGCTTGTCCAATGGAAACCAAATCAGATTTTATCTCTAAAAGAGAATCCACTATTTGTTCTTCAAGAATCACTTCCCCTTTATCCAAAATTTCATCAATATTCTTGATTTCGCCTTTTTTGACTTTTTTTCCAAGTTTCGTTTTCGGAACCCATTGAGAGAGGTCTTCCTTATCATCTCTTCTTCCACGCCTTCCATGTTTCCCTTTATCTCTCTTGCTTTTTTCTTTTTCCTCAGATTCTTTTTCCTCAAAATCTTTAGTTTTCTTCTCCTCTTTTTCTTTCTTTTCTGCTTCTTCATCCCCCTCAGATTTTTCTATCATTTCCTTAGTTATTTCTTCAGATTTTTCTGCTTTTTCCTCAGCTTCTTTCTCAGAAAGAGTTCCGTGGGCTTCAATGGTTTTTTTAGTATCTTCAAATTTTTCCTTTTCTTTGCCTTTTTCGGATTTTTTCAATTTTTCATCTATCTTTTCTATAACCTTTTCTTTTGTTACTTTAGATTTTTTTCTTGCCTCTTCTGCAGCATTAGCTACGGGAGCCTTGTAACTTTCTTTTGCCGATTCAATTTTTTTTGTATCTGTTTTTTCTGCCATTTTATTTGTTAATGTTTGATTTTATTTTTTCAATATTTATCTTGGCTTTCAATGTTTTTCCTTGAATTCTTTCTTCACTTGGAAAATGTTTTTCGTCGCATTTTATTTTAATTCCCGAGTCAATTAATCCTTTTATGAATGCAAAAATTCTTGAATTTTTAATCATACGTGCCATCCCTACATCAAGTATTGGCGTTTCAAGTTTCTTCTCTTTTATTTTTTTGCCAGCCAATATTCCTGTAAGATATGCTCCGGGGATTGATTTTAAGCTACCTTGTGCTTCTTTTGGCCATTCAAAATTTAAAAGATCCTTACTAGTAAAGCCGAAAATTGTTTTGTCTTTTGCTTCTTCGCTTACAACGTAATTAACTATTAGGTATCTATTTGTCAGCCTAACCACTATTCTCGGAGAGCCACTCTTAAGAAGGTTTATTCTACGTTTGTAGTCAGTTTTCCTTTCCTTTCTTCGTCTTCTTTGGGTTTTACCTTTTGATTTCATTATAAATTTTTAATATGTTCTTTTAATTGAGATAAACTTTTAAATTCCTTATTTCTAATTTTTTTCCTTATATTTTTTGCTTGCTCTTTGGATAATTTGTTGTTGGATTTAAGATGTTTTACATACATTCGTAGTTTTCTTACCAAAATGACATAATCTTGTTTTCGAGTATTAATCTTTTTCTTTATTTTCCCCGTTTTTCTTTTACGTTTCCTTTTTTCCACTTTCTTTTTTCCTTTTTTATCTTTTATAAGAATAGCCTTTTCTCCGAATAAGTCGCGAATGTCTTGCTTGGTTATCGCTTCTTTGATGTCTTCTATGCGAGATTCTGCAAAAACAATCCTTTTTTTTCCAACTCCGAGAGTTCTCTTAGCTAATTCTTTCTTCTTTCTTAAATTCATTTTTTCTTCTCCTTAATTTTTTCTTCGCCTTTCTCTTCCTTTGAATTTTCTTTCTTTGTCTGCTTCTCTTTCTTTTTTATCTTTCTTAGGAATTTGTTTGAATTAAAATTCACAAATTTCACATTCTTTTCTTCAGCTTTTTTTAACAACAATATCTTCTTTTTCTTACCAAGTTTTCCAATTCTTGCCTTGGAATTCTTCTCCAAGTTTTCCAAATCCATAATGTTTTTGACTAAAGGAAATTCTTTCTGATTTTTCTTTTTATAACCTATACTAACTGTTTTGGGCTTGCCTTTTCTTTTCTCCCTCATTTTATTGTCCCTGCCTTTTGGCTTTCTCCATTTGCGCTTCTTTTTCCTATTGAATTTTGAAAGCTTTTGCGTGTGTCGTCTTAAAAATTTCTTTGTCATTATATTTCTTCTCCTGCTTTATGTGTCATGAATATCCCATCCTGGAAAATTCTTCGGTCTCTATCGCTGATTCTTGTAGCTCTTTCCAAACTAGCAGATGTTTGGCCTGCTTTTTCTTTATCCACTGAGCGCACAATGATATCTTCTTTTTGAATTTCAACCTCTACATTTTCAGAAATCTTTGATTTTCGAGGTATCTTCTCACCCAAAAAGTTGTTTACAATCACCTCATTTCCTTTAGACTCGAGAGTCATTGGAAAATGGCTTGAAACTGCTTTAAGTTTGTATTCCCATTTTTTTTGAACGCCTTTAATCATGTTTTCAATATGTGATGTTAATGAATTGATAAGCTTCTTTTCGTTTTTTGTGGATTTTTCATGCCCTATTATTATTTTTTTGCCGTCTTCAGATTTTTTTAATTCTAGTTTTCTAACTACAAACTCTCTAGAGTTTTCTCCTTCAGGTCCTTTAACTTTTACAGTATTTCCTTCCGAGATTTTAACTTCCACATTTTCAGGAATTTCAATCTCATTAAAAATCGGTTGTTTCATTTTAGTAAAAGTATGCGATTAAGCACCCTCCTATGCCTTCTTCTTGAGCTTCTTCGTGAGTCATTAATCCCTGATTTGTTGAGACAATCATCGTTCCTAAATTTCTTGCAGGAAGATACCTTCTTCTATATTTTTCTATTTGGTCTTTGTCAACAGTAAATCTCGGTTTTATTGCTTTACATTCGAAGAGTTCTCCAAGAGTGACTTCAATAAATTTATCTCTCGTGCTTATTTTGTACTTTTTGACTGCGCCTTTTTGTTTCATTATCTTCAAAACCTCGGTTAGCAATTTTGAGACTCTGATTATCTTAACGTTCTCTTTTCCTGCCATTTTCGCATTCTTAAGCATATTTAATGCATCCGCAACGATATCTTGTGACATTTTAACTATATTTTTTGAATCCAAGCTCTTCAGCAATCTCTCTGAAGCAATGCCTGCATAAATTTAATCCGTATGAACTAATGTGTGCTCCGAAACGACCACAGCGCTCACACTTTTGAAACGCTATTCCCATTTTTCTTTCCTTTGGCTTGTTATGTTTCAGGAATTTCTTTTTCTTTTCAGGTTTATTTTCCAGTTGTTTCATAACTTTTTTCCAATCACTTGCAGTCATTTTATATTATTTTGAACTCGCTATACAAACTCGGTGTCAAATTTTTCCTCCATGAATTTAATTATTTCCTTTGGTTGAATTTTCTGTTTCTTAGGTATTCTATTCTGCTTGGTTTTTCTTAACTTTACTCTTTTTCCACTTCTTTTGAAGACAACAGTAACATCAAGACCTTTTATTCCAATATCTCTTTGATATTCCACTCCCGGAATTTCAATATACTCTTCAATTCCGAATGAGAAATTATTCTCACTTATCTGTTTTTTTGAAAGCAGGTTATCATTTGTGGAGAGCATTTTTCTTAAGAGCTCTTCTTTACCTTTTCTTATAGTAACTACTGCGCCAATTTCTAACCCTTGACGAATATTAAGTGCAGGAATTCTTTTATGCGACTTCATTCTTGCAGGTTTTCTTCCAGTAAGCATTTTAAGTAGTTTGTAACCTTTCTCAAGATCTTCCGCAATTCCCCCTACACTAAGTACTACTTTCTCTATTTTGATTTCTCTCATAGGGTTTGCCTTGCCTTTAGTTTTTTGTTTTGTATTTTCCATTATTCTATTACTATAAGTTGTTTAATTAATACTTTGATTTTTTCATTATTTTCTGTGTCAACTTCTGCCATCTTTACGTCTTCGATCATTTTTACAATCTTCCCTTTTTTGCCAGTGTGCTTTCCTGCAAAAACTAAAACTCGGGATTTTTCTTCTAAAGGAAGACATTTTTCTAATTTTTTATCTTTAAGATTAATGACTACTGAGTCGCCAGTGCCACATTTCATATCTGATAAGAAATTTCTTCCATCACTGAGGTTGATTTGGAGTTTTTTCCCTTTCAACATTTTTTTACTCCTAATCTTAGCTATTTTTTTAAGGGAATCTTTTTCATTAATCTCAACAAGTTCAAATTTTCCTTTTTTGTTAAGTTCGAGCCTATAATGTTTTTTCATTGGTTTCAAGCTAAGTGTGTCAAATAAAACCAAAGTGTTTTTTTCATCTCTGGCCTCCCTCCCATTTATCAAAATGTCTTTTTTATGAATCGCTCTCTTAACTTCCTTGCGCGTTTGTGCGATTTCCAGAATATCCCTTAAAATGACCAAAATAGGCAGGCCGTCTTTTTCGCTAAATCTTGGCTTAACTACATAAGCCTTACCTTTTTTTGGCAAGGGCCAACTTCGCGGTATTTTTTGTCTTTTCATGTAGCTCATTTTTTATTCTTCCTATTTTTTTTCTTAGCTTGATTTGATTTCTTACTGGCTTTATTTTTATCTTTTTTATTATCTGCTTCCTTTTCAACTTTTCCCTCTGGTTTTTTTATTTCTTTTATTCCGAAACGTTTTTTGTCTTCAGAATGAAGCTCAGTTATTTGTAGGTTTGAAGGTTCCATAAGCACGTTTATTTTTGAGCCATCTTGTTTTGTTGTTTGAACTTCTTCTACCTCTACACGTAATCTTTTTGTGTCTATAGAGAGGACTTTTCCCTTCTTACCTTTAAATTTTCCTCTCGTGACTTTAACAATATCATTTTTTACTACAGGAATGTTTCTCCTATTTTGTTTCTTTCTCAAATCTTTTGATAAGTTCACACTAAGGAATCTTCTTTTTATATGGAGAGGAGCATTCGCTAAGTACTTCCTTTTTTTCTTAGGGTTTTTACTTCCTTTCCAGTGTTTGCTAAATTTTTTCATTTTAATATACCATTGATGCTATCTTTACAACAGAAGACCAACGTTCCATAACTTCTCTTGCGATAGGTCCTTTAATTTGTGTTCCTTTCGGATTTCCTTTATCGTCTTTTAACAATGCCACCGCATTATCTTCAAAAGCGATTCTCTCTCCATTCAATCTTCTGTAGGGCTTTTTTTGTCTTACAATGACTGCATCAAAAACTTTTCCTTTCACTTCAGGAGTCCCTTTTTTAACACTCACTTTCACCATATCTGCTATTTTTGCCCTAACCTGTCTTCCCTTACGTCCCTTACCTCGTTTAACAGAGACTATTTTTACAATTTTTGCCCCACTATTGTCCGCACTGATGACTCTTGCCCCAATGTTCAGTCCTGCAGTGGTTCTTGCCGAGACTGCCTTCATTTTTTAGTCTCCTTAACTTTAATTTTTGCTTTTGAATCTAATTTTTCAATTACGACGAAATGGATGATTTTACTCAAAGGACGACATTCTTGAATTTTTATCAAATCACCTTCTTCAATCTCTTTTGTCATACAATCTGGAAGACGTGCATGAATTTTGGTTTTCATCTTAGCATAACGCTCAAATTTTCTAAAGTAAACCATTCTTTCAAATTCTATAGTAATCCTTCTAGGGAATTTTCTCACAACGTGTCCCTTGAAAATTCTTCCTCGGGCCTTGAGTTTTCCGTGGAAAGGGCAATCCCTATCTTCACATTTTGAAACTTCTTTTTTAAGAGTCCCAACTGTTTTCGCCATTTTCTTCTCTGTTTTAGCCTTTTCAGACTTTTTCTTTTCGCTTTTCGCCATTTTCTATTTGGTTATTATGTGATTTAATCTTCTATTGAATCTTCTTCGAAACCCGCCTCTACAAGGACATCTTTTATGTTCCTTGTGTGGTCTCCTTGAAGCTCAATCATGTTGTCTTTGTATGTTCCTCCACACGCAAGTTTGTTTTTCAACGTCTTTGCGATTTCTTTGAGGTCCACACTGCTATCGAATCCGCTAACAACAGTGACAACTTTTCCGTAACGCTTTTTGTCTGTGGTCACTTTTATCTTTTGCGAACTCTTCACGATTTGTTCACATACGCAAGCTTGCTCCGGCAAGCCGCATTTTGGACATATTTCCATATTTATTTGAGTGTGAGTAATTGCGCAATCATTTTTTTAATTTCGCGAGTTTTTCCGGTTTTTGTATTTGAACCCTCTACCCTAGATTTTAACAATTCCAATTTTAGTTCTTCTAGTTTCTTTTCTTTTTCTTTTTCAGTCATTTTTTTAATTTCGTTTGTTTTTAGCGCCATTTTATTTTTTTATTTTCTTAGGTTTAGATTTTTTCTCTTCTTGAGGATTTTTCAATTTTTCCTGATTGCTTTTTAGAGTTTCAATCATTTCCTCATTCACATCTATTTTATCTTTCAAAGGTTCGTCTGGAGAGAGAACACTTACTTTCACACCTACCGTCCCGGGTTTTGTTTGCGCAATAGATTGAGCACGGTCAACAACTTTTGCACTATCCCCCGTCTTTTTTAGATATCCTTGAGCAAATCTCCAGGTTCTTGCCCTTGCCCCAGGAAGTTTTCCACTAATCCTTATTTCAACTCCCAACGCTCCTGCCTTTATGATTCTTTCGAGCATTCTGTACGCAATAACTTTGAATCTCAGCGGTCCAAAGCGCTCTAAGCTCAACGCTATTTCGTCTGCCATCAATTGCGCGTCGTATTCTGGGACAAGAATCTCATCAATTTCTATGTGAGGATTTTCTAGAGTAAATTTTCTTTTTAGAGTTCTTGTAAGACTATTAATCTTTTCTCCTCCGCTTCCAATAACTAATCCGGGTTTGTGGGTAGAAACAAGTATTTTTTCTCCCACAGGAGTATATTCTATCTTCACTCTGCTTACCTTTCCTTTCCCTAAGGAATTCTTGATAAATTCTCTAATTGAGAATTCTTCTTTCTTGAAACTAACTATGCCTTTTTCTTCCATTATTTATTTTTCTCCTTAGATTGTGTTTTTTCTTTTGCAATGATTTTGATATGGGTTCTCTTTTTCCTCACTCGACCAAATCTCCCATAGGGACGTGAGCCTTGATTTGAAACTGCTTCGACAATTACTGGATTTTCTATTTCATTGTAAGTTGCATTGCCTTGCAAACTTTTTAACAAGACATGGAAATTTTTTGCGGTCTTTACAGGAAATCTCCCCGAGGCCATCCCTTTGCCTCTCCTATGGGGGATTTCCCCTTTCATTGGAATAGGTTTACGTTTTTCCATAACTAATTCCAAATCGCTAAGTGCTTTTTTGATGGATTTACCTTTGATGAATTTACACAATGCAATTGAGTGTTTTGTCGAGATAGGGATGTCGCTGGCGTTGACAATGGCTTCTGACTTCTTTGTTTTTTTAACTTCTGGCTTTTCGATTTTTTTCTCTGAATCTTTCTTCTCGGATTTTTCTTTTCTTTTCTTGTTTTCTTTAACATCTTTTTTCTTGTCTGTTTTAACTTCTGGCTTCTTTGTTTTGATTTCGGCCTTTTTTTCATTTTCTTTTTTAAGAGTTTCTTTTTTAACTTCTGGCTTTTTAGTTTCTTCATTCTTATTTGTTTTTTTGGTTTTCTTTGCTTTTGCCATTATTTCTTAGACTTGAATTTAGTTCCTTTTGTAGCTCCGACTCCTGCTTTGCTATGTTTTACTCTTTGCCGGGTTGGAGCAAACTCTCCAATTTTATGCCCTAACATTTCGCCAATTATAGTTATGGGTACAAAGTTTCTTCCATCATAAACCTGTATTTTTTTCCCAACAAGCTTAGGAACAATTACGACATCTCTCTGATGTGTTTTGATGGGTTTCCCTTTTTTAGAGTTTTCCTCAGCTTTGATAATGAATTCTTCAATTTTTTGGAAATTTCTCAAAACGTTTCTCCTTTCTCTAGCCTTTAGGTATTTTGCAAATTCTCTAACTTCAAGATTTTGGAGCTCTTCTAATGATTTACCTCTGTAAGTAAATTCTTTTTTCTTGAATGCTTGTTTTCTTTTTGCTTTTGCCATTATTTCTTTTTACCTGTTTTCTTAGGTCTTAAGTGACCGACTTTTCTGCCCGGAGGCGCATTTCTTTTGGCAATCTTACTTTTCGGATTTTTCGCTCTTCCAGATCCGAAAGGGTGGTCTATTGCGTTCATCTTTACTGCAGATGTGCGTGGCCAAAGTTTACCTTTTGATTTTTTCATATGATATTTTTTACCTGCTTTTACAACAGGTTTTTCCAATCTTCCTCCACCTGCAATTTTCCCTATGACTGCTCGACAACTTTTATTAAATTTCTTTTCTTTTTTTGAAGGCATTAATATATATACCGCATTGTCCGTAACCTTGCTTATAGTACCATTTGAACCAGAGCTCCTTATATAAATCCCTCCGTCTCCTGGTTTAGATTCTATATTGTAAACCTGTGTCTTTATTGGCATGTTGCCTAATTTTAAGATGTTCCCTATTTCGGGTTTGCTCGAATTAAAATCTATTTCCTGCCCCTCATATGCCTTTTCAAATGCAGGAATTAAAAATGAATCGCTTTTCAAGGCAACTTTTGCCAACGGAGCAGTGTGTCCTCCAGAATCTATTAACTTGACTATTTTTCCTTTCCCTTCTATTTTTCCCGGAAAACGTATTTTGTGCCTGTAAGCTTTTCGTCTAACTTTGTATGTGTGACTCCCTTTCCCTCTTGCTTGCGTAATTATTCTTTTTCCCATTGTTAGATTATCCCCAGCTTTGTAGCAATGTCAATTGCAGGATTGCTTTTATTTAATTTTACATATGCATACTTTTTATTATCTCTTAGGTGCGTACGCACTTTTTCAACCTTGACTTTGAAAATATCCTCAATTTCTTTTTTAATTTCTTTTTTATCCATTTTTTGACTAACTACAAACGTTAAAACATTTTGTGTCTCAATCATCATTACCGCTTTTTCTGTAACTAAAGGTTTCATTTTTGTTTTCCCATTCCATTTAATTCTTTTATGGCATTATCTGTGTAAATCACAATTCTCCCGCTTCCGCCTTTGGCTAAATCCATAACACTTAAATTTGAAACTTTTTTAACATCCAAAGTACTGGTTTTTATCTTTTCTTCATTCCCAATAACGAGTAACGCCCCTGCATTTTTTTTATATTTTCTCCCTCTAAGTTTGCCCTTTCCTGAGCGCAATTTTTTCTTTTTTACAGACACTTCAAATATCTCTTTTCCAAGAATCTTTTCCAAGGATTTTAAAAACTCTTTTGTTTTCAGAGAGGTTATTTTGGAATCAACAACAATGGGTAATTTATTTTTCAAAGAACTCGCTTTGAGTTTTCTGTATTTTTTTTGTATGTGATTAATGTTCGCTGTCGCACTTAATGCAGATTCAAACGCGAGTTTAAGTTCTTTTTTATTTATTTTATTGGTGTTTATTTGGGCATGAGGTTTTGGAGGGTGAGCTCTTCTTCCTCCTCTTGCAAAAGGAACTTCTGCAGCTTCCCAATTGAATTGAGAACCACGATGTAACATGATCTTTCTTGGCAAACGAGCCATTCCTCTACCGTACCCACTTCTCCAAACTTTTCTCCTATGAACGATTTTGTTAACAACATGTTGCTTACCGGCAAGAACATTCGGTCCATAAGGTTGCATACTTCTTTTAGATTCAAGGACTCTAGAAATCACATCAGTCCTAATCTTTCGGCTAAAGGCTTTTGGCAATTCTATTTCTTTTGTAGATTTTCCTTCAACATTTAAAATATTTATTTTAACCATTTTGAACATCCTCCCATGCATTATTTAATTCGTCATATCTTGTTTCTCCAGGCGAGACAACATCCCAAGATTTTCTATGGAGTTTTTTATGGAACCTGTATTCTGAATCTACTAACACTCCATCATTCCTTCTCGACAAACTTCTTAAGGTTTTTCCTCTAGTGAGGTACACAATTTCTCTCCTTTCCTCATCATCTATATCTATTAAAATATCTCCTTGCTTAGGGTCAAAACATAAAATAGCTCCTTTCTTAAAATAAATCTCTATTCCTTTAGTCATCTTATCTCCAAAAATTCATAATTTTTTTTAGTTGTTCTTTTAGTAGGTCTTAAAGCCTTTGTCAATAGAAGTTGTCTTTTACTCGGTCCTTGGACAGAACCACGAACAATAATATAATCTGATTTGATATTACCGTAATTTTTTATGCCTTCAAGATTGTCCTCGCCAGATTTTTTTGATTTGATTATATTTAAATTATAGGTTACTCGAGTAAACATCCCTAACTGTCCTGCCATAGGGACTCTGAACGTAACACGTGCAGGATGCCAAGGTCCCAAACTTCCAGGGCGTCTTCTCCCTTTTTCAGATTTATGGTCTTTAAGTTGAATTCCAAATCGTCTTACAGGTCCTTGAAATCCTTTCCCTTTTGTCAGACCACGAACGTCTATGATCTCGCTTTCTTTAAAAACACTTGATAACGGAATTTCCTTTCCAATATTTTCCTTAATAAAATTAAGTTTTTCTTCTTTAGTCCCGTTTAGAGCAATTTCTGTCAAATCGGGTTTTTTCTTAATATTAGTTTTTTTAACAACAGAATATGCAATTATGCGCAAATCATCATAATCATCTCCTTTTACGCTTTCCAAGGCATTTTTACCTTTGGCGTTTTTTGGTAATTTTAGTATTTTTTTAAGCTCTTTGTCTGTCCCTTCAAGAATTATCTCATCAACAACCCGAGAATTTTTGTAGAACCTTACTGAAAATATTTTCATAGGAGGGCACTCAATAAGTGTTACTGGAAGCGTAATCCGCTTATCTTTTGTCATAGAATTAGGCGTGTTATCTTTAACAAACGCAGAAACCATTCCGGCCTTATATCCTATAAAACCTTTTGGGCCCCCGGCGTTCGAGGGTGAAGAATCAGAATTTATTGCATCCCAGTTAACTCTAGGCAAACGTTTATTGACACGTTTTCGTGGCCAAAATTGCAAGCTTCCCTTTCTCGGTGACTTTCTTGTAGGCATTTCTTATTATGTATTTAGCGGATAACATTTTGTTAGTCCCTGGAATATATTTAGAAGAAATTGAGCCTTTTTAAAGCTTTTTGCGACAAATACTGTGTAGGTTCATAACATATGTCATCTTCTAAAGTAAACTGAAGAAGGGACATTTCCCCTATAAGACTAGAATGATGTCTAAAACAATTGCATCTTATTCTGAAGTCTTCTACATTTTCACAAAACTTTAATTCTACACTTAAAGTTTGAAAGAATATTTTAATCTTGCTTGTTGTTGGAACCTGTGAATAGATTTTTTATAAGGGTTCTCTTTTTCCTCACTCGACCAAATCTTGAATTCTTGCTTTTCACCCTAAACATGATTTCATTATAGGTTAAAATATCTCACACACTAAGAGTCTAGATAATGATGAATGCATCCATGCTAAAAAGTAATTTTCAAATTAAAATTTTCAAGCAACAAATTCCTTCTCTGTTTTGATTTCTTCGCCATCGATTGTAGCTTCACGAACAATACGGCCTTTTCTTAAAGCCTTTTCTCTAACAAGCTTATAATCAGTTTCATCTTTTAGTTCATCAGGAATCACTATTTTATCAACAAAGAAGGTGTGAACTATCTCAGCAGTTTCCCACCCTTCTTTTTCAAATACAAAGCTTTTGGCTATTTCTCTGTCAGTGGTTTTCAAGGTGCAAAAATTAGCTTTTGGCTTTTCGTCATCTTTGCTACCTGGCTTTCCTGTCTTTGGGGCCTTGTCCTTTATTTTCAAATTTGAATCTTGCGTTTTAAAACTCAATCCAAAAAACAATTTAGGAAACTTGTCTAATAATCTTAGAATTTCTTCACCAGACATTTCTCTGTCTATCAAATGTCTTTTAACTCCGCGGAATTGTTTAATGTCTTTCGGTTTTAGGTCTTCACTCAGGTCAGATGTTGAAACCACCGCGCCTTTAACCCCTACTTTTTCTTGTCCGAGTTTTTTTGCTGCGATTCTAACCAAATCATTTCCAAATTCAGGGCTTGTCTTTATAGTAAATTTGTCGCTAGTTTTTGCGTTCTTTGCACTTATTATTGCTCTATTTCTAAATTCTCCACGACTAAATTTTTGGAATTGGATGTGCGCAATCTCTCCTGGGTCACCATCAAAAATATTTTTTATAAAGTTCATAATATATTTTATTTACAAAGCTTTATAAATTTTAACCACGTTTTGAATTGATGGTAAGGGTTGACGAGGTGTCTTTCAGAAAAACTATGACTGCATTGATTTTGACATTTTTAGTAGTGCTGTCCTTTTTCTTAATTAAGCCAGTTTTAATGTCCATTGTTGTTGCATTAATTTTAGTCTTTATTTTCAGCCCTATTTACGATTGGTTGCTCAAGAGAATTAAAAGCCCTAATGTCACTGTTTCGATAATAATTGTATTTTTACTGACAATAATTATTATTCCAATGTGGTTTTTACTACCTCTTTTAATACGTCAATCTTTTAGAATTTTCCAGGCAACTCAACAAATAGATTTTATTACTCCGTTACAAAATATCTTCCCTCCACTTTTTGCTACAGAACAATTTTCTAATGAAATCGGTTCGATAATAAGCTCATTCACATCCAATGCCGCAAACTTTGTAGTAAACACTTTTGCAGACATGTTGCTCAAATTACCGACAATCTCCTTACAGTTGGTTGTCGTTTTTTTCACTTTCTTTTACGTTCTTAGAGATAGGGAAAAAGTTTTGAGATATGTGGGAAGTTTATCTCCCTTCTCAAAAGAAATGGAGAAAAAACTTGTCCATTATTCTAAAGGCATAACTTCTTCAGTGATTTACGGACAAGTCATTGTAGGAATTGTTCAAGGACTTATCGTAGGTATTGGGTTTTTTGTCTTTGGAGTCTCTAATGCATTATTCTTAACATTGCTCGCAGCTCTCGCAGGAATATTTCCTATAATCGGGACAATTTTGGTTTGGGTTCCGGTAATGATTTATTTGATTACGGCGGGAGATAATGTTGCAGCCATAGGAGTGTTTGCATTTGGAATGATATCTTCAACAATAGACAATATACTAAGGCCAATGATTGTTTCTAGAAGAACTGATTTGCACACTGCAATAATTATTGTCGGAATGATTGGAGGTGCTTTTATGTTTGGAATTTTAGGAATTATTCTGGGGCCTTTAATACTCGCTTATTTGGTAATAATTGTTGAACTTTACAGAAAAAAAGATATTCCAAATAGCCTAATACGGGAAGAAAGTAATTAAATATAAAAACTAATTTTCATTTTTTATAATATTAAAGAGGTAAAAAGTTAAATTGGAGTTAAAAGTTAGATTTTTGGACTGGACTGCGGGAGTCCCTTCTGTTATGTTAAATCAAAAGACTGCAGATAGGGTAGGAATTTTCACTAAAGACAGAGTTTCCATTAGAACCATGACTAAGCATCCTAAAGAAATTTCTACAACTTTAGACACTATTAAAGGAATTATTAGGGAAGGAGAAATAGGGGTTTCTAATGAACTTAAAGAACAGTTAAAATTGAGAAAAGGACAAAAGGTTGATGTAAATCTTGCAGTGCCTCCTCAGAGTTTAGAACAAATAAAGAAAAAGATGGAGGGTAAAAAACTAACAGATAAAGAGATCCACGGAATAATAAAAGATGTTGTTGACAATTCTCTTTCAGAATCAGAAATTGCTTTATTTATTTCTGGAATGTACAAATACGGAATGAATAACGAAGAAACTTTAAGTTTGATTAAATCAATTTTGAAAACAGGAAACAAGCTTAAGTTGAGAAATAAATATGTCGTCGATAAACATTCTGTTGGCGGTGTACCTGGTAATAGGACAACACCGTTAGTGGTTTCTATCTGCGCTGCGGCAGGACTAGTGGTGCCAAAAACTTCTTCCAGGGCCATAACTTCTGCAGCCGGGACTGCGGATGTAATAGAAGCAATTGCCAAAGTAGAGTATTCAATGAAAGAGGTGAAAAAAATAATAAGAAAAACACGGGCTTGCATGGTTTGGGGAGGAAATCTGGAGATGGTTCCGGCAGATTCAAAAATAATCCGTGTTGAAAAATCTTTAAAGATAGATCCTATGGCTCAGCTCATAGCTTCAATAATGTCTAAAAAACTTGCCATGGGTGCAAAATATATCATAATAGATATTCCTTACGGCTCCGGAGCTAAGTTAAGCAAAAAACACGCCCTAATACTTAAAAGTAAGTTTGAAAATCTCGGAAAGCACTTTAAGTTAAATCTAAAGTGCGTTCTAACAGATGGAAGTCAACCTATCGGATGCGGTGTCGGCCCTATTCAAGAACTAAAAGATGTTTTAGCTGTTTTAGATCCTAAACAAAACGGGCCAAGCGATTTAGAAAATAAATCAATTATGTTGTCTGCCCATTTACTTGAAATGACAAAAAAAGCAAAGAAAGGTCAAGGAGAAAAAATTGCCAGGGAAATTCTCTTAAGCGGCAAGGCATTTGGAAAGTTTAAAGAAATTATAGAGGCTCAAGAAGGGTCGTTTAAAAAAATAAAAGAAGCAAAATTTAGCAAGACATTTGTGGCAAAAAAATCAGGAAAAATAAAGGAAATAAAAAACAAAAAGATAAGTGCTCTTGCGCGCGTTACTGGATGCCCTCTAGATAAGTCGGCAGGATTGCGTTTGCATGCGATTAAAAACGAGCCTGTAAAGAAACGCCAAAAACTCATGACCCTCTACGCAAATTCAAAAACACGGTTAAACGAAGCAATAAGATTTTACAACGAAGAAGTTCCTATTGTTGTAGAATAGTTTTGCAATCTAACTCTCGACCACAACTAATTTTTTAAACTTTAAACAATTCGATTTTTTATGGCTAGAATGGATTCCAGAGCAAAAATCAAAGAGTATTTTAAGAAGAATCTAAAAAAAGGATACACTGAAGATTCTCTAAAATGGGCTCTTGTCAGCCAGGGTTATTCTAAACTCATGGTTGAAAATGCTCTCCGTGAAGTGCATAAAGAACTTGCAAAAAAAGCTCCAAAACTTAAAGCAAAACCGCATATCACTTACGAACTTATTGATGAAAACTTCCGTCCTGTAAAGATAAAGAAACCATGGTGGAAACGCATTTTTGATTGAAATTTACTTTTTCCCTAATATCGAGTTAGCCTCATCAAATTTTTTCCGATCTTCATCAGTTATCTCTTTAAAGAAATGCCTATATCCCGGACCCCCCATATAGCCAGAAATAGGTAAGCTAACAAACACTCTGTCTAGTGTTCCATCCATACCTTCGTCCACCCCGTATCTCCGATTTTCTAAGGTGAAAATTCTACTATTTCCAACTTCAACCATGGCATAATCTTTTCCAAGTTTTTCTGTACGATTGTTAATCCATAATTGATGTCCTAGAGGAGCCAATATTTCTAAAGTTGCCAAGGTAGCAAGAAAATATTTAGTGAAATGTTTTTCAAAGTAATCTCTAAGACTCATAAAACGAATGAAGCAATGCATTTTAAAAACATTATTGCTTTAGAACATATAGTAACCTTTAAAATCCTTATCTTTCTTGTTAAATTATGCCGGCATGCGCAGAGTGGTAATGCACCTGGTTTGAGCCCAGGGTCCTTTCGGACGTCCAGGTTCGATTCCTGGTGCCGGCGTTTTATTTTCTAAAAAATATTAAAAAGCCTGTGGAGGGATTTGAACCCCCGGCCCCTTGCTTACGAAGCAAGTGCTCCACCACTGAGCTACACAGGCAGACAATAAAATTAAGATTGTTTCATAAAAAACCAAACCATTCCAAAAACAAATCCGAAAAGGGCGAAACCTCGCCAAATGTTGGAATTTATAGGTGTGAAAAGAATTGACGCAAAAGATAATACTGAGAGCATTCCAAGAGTTTCTTTTTTATCCATAATAATTTTTATGGAGCAAGGATTATAAAAATATTGTTGTGACTACAAGTACGAAAGTTGTTTGACCGATAAAATAAAAATAATTAAATTTAGCCAAACAACGCGCCAAGTCCTTCTGCAGCAGCTTCGCCTTTCTTATCATCTTCTTCTGGCTCAGCTTCTCCTTCTCCATCTTTGTCTCCGCCTTCGCTGGCAGGAGCACTTGCAGCCGGAGCAGCAGCCAAACTTGCAGATTCAAGTTCTTTTTCTATGTCTACACCTTTTAAACTAGCAACTAAAGATTTGATTTTTGAGTCATCAACTTCAGTTCCTGTCGCCACAACAACTTTCTTGACATTGTCTTCATTGACTTCTTGTCCAAGTTTGTGCAGTAAAAGGGCAGCATACACATATTCCATTATTTATTTTCCTCCTGAAAATTTAATTCTAGTTGAGTTTCAATGTAGGTTCTCACTTGATTAACTAGCTCAGGAATGATTGTTGCATGAACTTTCCAACCGCCCTTTCTTTTTGGTTGTCCGTCGTAGAAAGCACTAACCATCGCCCCTCCATTTATTGTTCGATTGTCTATACTTAAATTATAAACTTCTCCAGTTTCCAATTTTTCTAAAAATGCATGCATATCTACATTCGTAGATTCTCTTCTCGGCGCTGGGAATCCAGGCTGGGACAGATAACTTCTCTCAGAAATTTTTCCAAAATTCAATTCAGGTTGAATCTTTTCAACCATATCACTCATTTTTCTTTTCCTCCTCAGCCTTTTCTTTAGGTTTTGATTCTTCTTTGCTTTTTTCTTGAGCGCTTTCCTCAGTCTTCTTTTCGTCTTCTTCTTTACTTTCTGCTGCTTTGTCTTCAACCTTTTTCTCCGGCTCGTCTTTTTTTTCATCAAGACACTTTTCCAAGAGATTCTCCAAAGCTTTTCCGTGAGAAGCAGCTTTTCCGATAACAAATGTTAATGTTTCACCCGTAATGTATCCTATCTCCACAGCAAACGGTAATGCCCTAGAGTGGGCTTTTTTCAGCTCCTCAATAGCTTCTTCAGTATCTATTTTCATCTCAGTGTAAAGAGTTTGCGTTTCTTTATCGAAAGCGCAAATAGGCACAAAGCCAATCATGAATGGTTTAATGTTAAGTTTGTTCATTACATCCGAGGCTTCTTTAGAAACTTCTTGTCCTGACTTAACAATAACTTTTGATTTTTGAATATGGATTTTGCCCTTTTCAATCTTAACAGGTATTCCAAGATCTCCTAGCTCAGAAATCGCAGGGCCCGGCATTAAATCTGTAGGACCTTTCGCGACTTCAATATCTTCTTTTGCAATTTGTCCAGGTTTTGCCTTTGCAGGACGTTTACTTTTAGCTAATTCAGAAGCAAGTTCAAACGCGTCAAGATTTGAAAATAGAACAGCAATGTCTTCATGAATGTTTTCTTTGAGTTTTTCTATTTCCTCTTGTTCCTTTGATGAGCCATCAATTGCCCTAAAAATAAGATTTTTTTTCGGAACACTAACTTTTGCTTTTCCACGGAGTTTCTTAACAATTTCTTGAAACTGATTCCCGGGAATGTTTTTTATTGAAGCAATAAGTATTGTTTTGTTCTCTTTGATATATCTTTCAAGCTCCGCCACGCGTTTCTTTTTTGAATCAGATACGTGTGCTTTAACTTTTTTTGTTGTGTTTTCAGGAATCATTTTATAATGTTATTTTTTGAGGTTTACTCATTGTGAATTTTAATTTGATGTTTTTTATGTTATCTTTATCACGAGGAAGTTCTTTAAGGACAGAATTGAACACAGAAACAGCATTTTCAATAATCTCTTTATCTGGCATGCTCTCTTTTCCTACGGCAACCTTAACACTATGTTCTTTAGGACGAATTTTTAAACTAGAATTAATCTTTTTTTTCAATTCTTCAACCTCTTTATCCGAAACATTTGTGAGTATTCCTAATTGAGGAGAAGGCATTTTGTTTTCCGGTCCAAGAAATCTACCGAAAGTTGTAGCAACTTTTGGCATCACGCTCGCTTGAGCAATAAAAAAATCATATTCTTTCACGAGCTTTTTCATAGCCTTTTTATCATTACCGTATTTTTTGAATTCGTTTGGAGTTATTGTGTCGACTTTAGAATTTTTAACTTCGAAAAACGCACAAATTTTCTTATCTTTGACTTTGTGTGGAAGTCTAGCTAATAAGTTCAATTGAGTTTTCTTCAAATCAAATTTTTTTAGATTTATGGCTAAGTCTACCGTCTGATTGAAATTGCGTTTTTCAGTTTTACGCAATTCTTTCAATGCTTCTTCAAATTCTTTCTCTATTTCTGTCATTTTTTTCTTATCCTTAAAAAACCTTTTCGCGTTCCTGGTTTTTTGGAAGATTAACCTTCTACATTATGCGCCACAAGCCTAGAACCTTTAAGGTATCTTATGGCGATGTAGTTTATCGGTAAAAAGAGAGCGTTGTCCTGGTTTATAAAACTTTCTTAGAGTTTCTTTATGTCCTTTATTTTAACTGTTGGAACTCCATTTGGCCAACTTTTGTTTGCATTTTTGTCTGTTCCAACTATTTTGTGTTTTCCTGATTTCAACTTTAGATTCTCTTTCAAAGCATCTACATAAGCTTTTGCCACAAGAACAGGATTGTTGCCTTTGAAGTTTGACATTCCTGTCGCAATGCTTTTTG
Source organism: Candidatus Woesearchaeota archaeon (assembly GCA_964530945.1). GTDB lineage: Archaea > Nanobdellota > Nanobdellia > Pacearchaeales > GW2011-AR1 > ASMP01. The sequence continues at coordinate 31,158 of CAZHCJ010000005.1, forward strand.
GGGTTATTGCGTATACACTTATTTCTGGTTTGAGTTCCTTTCCCAATGATTCGGTTAATCCAAGAATTGCAAATTTTGATGCGGAATACACAGAAAGATTTGGTTTGCCCTTATATCCCACATCGGAAGAAGCGTTTACCACAACACCTTTTTTCATGTATCTTTCAGCGAGTTTACATCCTATAAATTCTCCTTTAACATTAACTTCCATGACTTTGTTGAATTCTTCTATGCTTGTCTCTTTTAAAGATTTAGAAAGAAGTATTCCGGCATTGTTAACCACTCCGTGTATTGCCTTGAATTTTTTCTTTGCCTTCTTGAAAACATTTTCCATTTCTTTCATATTTGTAACATTCGCCTTAACCCAAATAGCTTTTCCGCCTTTTTCTAAAATTTCGTCTACCACGTTTGCTTTGCTTCTAGAAACCGCAACGACATTAACTTTTTCCATTGCGAGCAAAGCACAAATTTCTCTTCCTACTCCATGTGAAGCTCCCGTAACTATTATTGTTTTGTTTTTCAACCTCATTTTAAAATCCAATAAACACAATAAGGAAAGATGTTTTATAAAATTCCCGATTATCCAAAAAAACACAACAATCCTTAAAAACAATGGCGTTTTTTTCTAGATATGGAGTTAGTAGCATTACTTTCAACAGGGAAAGGTTCTTGGGCACAAGTTTCAGGGTTGATGAAATATGGGGAATGGGACAAAGTATTCATAATAGGGGGAGAGTTTGCAAAGAAGTTTTCTCATGATAAAGAATTCGAGTTCATAAAAGTAGATTTAGATCAGAAACTCAAGGAGTTACGTGATGATTTGTTAAAAAAACTTAAAGGAAAATTCAAAGGAACAGAGGTTGCACTAACTATTGCTTCTGGTGACGGCAAAGAGCATATGGCCCTCATATCTGCATTGATAAATTTGCCAGTAGGCATACGTTTTGCAGCTTTAACAAAAGAAGGAGTTATTGATTTGTGAAATTCGTCCTTAAAACCAACTAATTGCCCAAAAAATCATTATTGCAAACAGGATTAAAAGGAACAGCCAAGTCATGAAGCTAAATGCGCGTTTGGCTATTTTCTCACTTTTTGTTATTCCCAGTATTGTTAGATAAAAGAAACGTCCACCATCGAAAATCCCCATGGGAAGCATGTTAATAAGGGCAACGCTAATACAGATTAGCACAAGCCACCAAAGAAGATTGTAAATGAAGACACTAAATCCATCAAATTTTGCAGAATAGTAAACATTGGGCTCTTTAAATGCGAACCAATCAACAACTTTCCCCAAAACTCCTTCTCTTTCAGAGTTTACAAAACCAACTCCCAGCCAGGATTCATTTTGGTTTAAAGGATGGCTATCTAAAGATAAAGTTGTTTGCGAAAAGTTTCCTTCACTAAGAAGCGTCGTTACTGTTACTTCTTCTCCAGGAGTGTATTGTGATAAAGTTTCTTGGAGTTTTTCCACACTTTTTATTTCCTCTCCGTCAATCTCCAAAATTATGCTACTTAAATTTGCCCTTAGAGCGGGAGAATCCATATAAACAAAAATCATCTCTCTTTCTAGTTGGCTCTCAAGCATTTGCTTGTTAATCAAAAAACTTGTTTGGCCGACACTCAACCTTGTAAGGCCTTGTTCGTTTGCATTTTTTAAAAGTTGTTCAACATTAGGATTTGTAACGTTAACTCCCCCAATTCCCGTAACGCTCGCTACAGAAATTTGGCTTGTCGCATAACCATCAAACTGAATTCCTGTTGGAGAGAAAGCCAAGGTAAAAAATCCTATAAGGATAATGAAAAACACCAAAGAGGTTATGACATTCGCAAAAGTTCCTGCGGAAAGAGTAGCCATTTGAGCGAACCTACTTGCCTTATTCATGCTTTTTTCATCTTGCTCTACGAAAGCAGCAGGGAAAATAGGCAAGAACCAAGGGAAAAATGCAAACCCTGTACTTTTAATTTTGATTTTGTTGTAAGCCATAAAAACGCCGTGTGCCAATTCATGAGGTATTGCAATAGCAGCAATGATTACAATCCAATACGTAAAAAAGAAAGGTGGAAGAAAATCCAACTTAAAAACTTGAGGGAGATAAGGAAACAGAGGGATAATTGGTGGAACTTTTATTGCTCTGACCACACTAGGATGAAAAAAGTAAATCTCGATTAAACGCCACGCAAGCCAAAGCATTCCAATCATTAAAACATATCCGCACATTATCGAAATCCAGCTAAGAACTTTCAACGTACGAGGGTGTTTCTTCCCTAACCAGTCAATTAGCCTAATTCCCCAACTAGTCCTATATAACACAAGGAGTCCCTCGCGTTTTATATTTTTTTTGCCTCGATATAAAAAGATTGAAAAAAGAGCTACAAACGCCACTAGAAATATCAAATCATAAACTAAAAAACTTACCATTTAAAACCTCATTTTCTCTTTAAAGTTCTAAAAGAACGTTTTCCGCATTTGCGACATTTAACTTTTCCTTTTAGAATTTTCAAAGGGTCTGCTTTTCTTTTAGATTGACAATTTTTGCAAACATACACATTCTTGAATAAACGATTAGTCGCTTCTTTTATTTTAGCCATATTAAATTTTTTAGTTAGTTTTAAATTTTTCTTTTAACTATTTTTTCTCCCTCAACATTCCAATATTCAACATTGTCGTTAGGTTGAATGCTATCTCGGATTTCATCACTGCAAGGCACATCCATAGTTTCAAAGGTTTCTAAATCCATAACGCTAATTGTATTCCCTCCAGGAACGTTAAGCACTTGAGCCTTATTCTTTTCAACTAATGGCACTTCAAAACGCTCATGTCCAGGAACAACAAAAACCTTTTTTTGATTGTTAATTATTCCTGTTGCTTCAATTCTACATTTAGAATGTCCGTGCTTCCCGGTTTTACTAATATCAACATTTTTAACAGTGTAAGAATCACCTTCAAGGAGGATGTTTGTCCCATTCCTAACTTCTGTAGCGTTTATTATTTTCAAAACCATAGATTAGTGAAAAAAAATACATTTATAAACGTTTTTCTCAAAAAACAAGTATGGCATTGAAGAAAAATGATTTTTTAGAGGTCAATTTTACTGGAAAAACCGAAAATGGAGAGGTTTTTGATTCCAATATTAAAGAAGATTTAAAAGAAATAAATCAACAAAGACAGGCTCAAGGACAATCCCCCGTCGAGCCCAAACCATTTATTTTTGCCCTAGGCCAAGGAATGTTTCTCAAAGGAATTGACGATTTTTTAATTGGTAAACCGGAGCCAAAAACTAAGAAGGAAAAAATTTACAAAATTAAACTTAAACCAGAAGAGGCGTTTGGAAAACGCCAACAAAACCTTATTCAAATGATGCCTGCGAAAACATTTAGGGAACACGGCCTTCAACCAAGCCAAGGAGTTTCATTTAATTTTGATGGCCGTCCGGGAAGAGTTTTAACGGTTTCTGGAGGAAGAGTCATAGTCGATTTTAATAACCCTCTTGCAGGAAAACCCGTAGAGTACGATTTAGAAATACTAAAAAAGCTAGAAAAACCCGGAGAAAAAGTCAAAGCTCTGAACGAATTTTTCTTTAGAAAAGAAGTTCCTTTTAAACTTGAGGGAGACAAAAAGAAAAAACTGGTTTTAGATTTTTCAGATATTGAGTCTCAATTCAAACAAATAGCAAAAATGTTTAAAGATAAATATTCTGACATACTCGGGTTGGATGTTGAGATGAAAGGCGTCGACGAAGAGAAAAACTAATATCTTCCTCTACCCATCAACTTAATTCTTTCCAACCTTTTTTCATGTATCCTTTTCGTAATAAACCAAATTAAAATTATCAAAATTATAACGGAAATTGCACCCACTCCAAGATACCAATGGCCCTCAATGAAACCGGAAAAACTTTTAGAAAAACTTCCACATTCTTCCACAAAAAAAGTGTCTGCTGCCAAAGCAGTTTTATTTCCATCATAAAGAATTTCAGAATAGAAGCGGTAAGTGCCGTTTTCCATATTAGGAAGAGCTAATGAAATATCATAAACAAGCTCTTTTTCAATAGAGCGCGTGTCTTTCAACTCCGAAATTAGTTTGTTATTTTCATTCAAGATCCAATAAGCCATAAATCCATCCAATTGTTCTGTTTTACCAAAATTTTTAAGTGTTATTTCGGCTTCAATACTTTCTCCAGAACAAACATTTTTCTTATCTTCAGAAATTGTTACAAAGATGTCAAACAAAGGCTCGGTTAAGCCAGTGAATTCACACGCTCTAGTTTCGTTAGGCATTCCAGTAGTGGCAGTACAAGTTCCTCTGTTGGCGCAAACGCGTTCTTGAACGCCTTCTATAGGGCACTGAGAGGGAAACCAATTAGTACACACCCAATCATAATAGCATCCTCCACCGCCTCCTCCACCGCCTGTGCTTCCGTCAGTAGTCCCACTACTTCCGCTTTCTTCCTCATAATCTGCGAAGATAGATGTTTCAGAATCTCCAACCCAAGGAAAAGACAAACTTTCAGTGTCTCCTGTCGGGATGTTTATCGCTTCTGCGTCAAATGCATGAACTAAACTAAGACTTAAAAAAATACCAGTAAAAAAATAAGCGGTTTCATTTTACGTTTAAAGTTTATGCGATAGTATAATACTCTCTAATATTATTTCGTATATAATTTATATTGGTGATTGCGTGAGGAGAGGCATACATTATTATTTCGGACGTATTTCCATTAGAAAATTTTACGGGATTTCCGTTCCTTTCCGCGCCTCCAATAATTGTCTTGCCTCCATCAACGAGAGTATCATTGTTTAATGTCCCATTTATTATGATTGAAGCATTATCCCACAAAATCACCTCCTTTCCAGATTTTTTCAATGAGAATAGGAACGGGCCTCCGCTTGCATAACCCTCTCCTGTGCTACTCTTTAATCTTTCTCTTCCTGAAAGAGTGTACCCTTCAAATCTCATCTCATTGATATCCCTTTGTAAAGTGTGTCCCTTGTTAAATCCATCATCATGTTCCATACCATATAAGAAATCTATTGTGCCTGTATTTGCAAAGCTTGTTAAAGAGTATGTTGTGAAATTGTCCGATCTCAATTCATTAATAGAACCTGCATCTAACAAAGTAGAACCATTGAAATTTATTGTTGGTTTTCCTCCAGAGTATAAGATAGAGCCCGAGCTCACTATTTGTGGTTGCATTGAGATAGTGGATTGCACGGCGTTGTTTTCATTTCCAGATTGATCATACCAAACAGTAATGAATCCATCATTTCCCGTTCCAACAAAAGAGAGGAGATTAGATTCGTCTAAGTTTCCATTATCATCAAAACCTATTTCCTGCTCGACACTATCATTGCTTCTCCTAACTTTTATTGCATTACCTGTATAATCATTATCTAATTGCCTTAAAGAAAGAGCAATTTCTGCGCCAGGATAATCATCTAGAAGAAGATTTTTAATCGTTAATTCCTCACACAATTGTGTTTTTTCTGCTTCAGTAAGTGTGTCATTTATTACAGCAGCCCCAAAAATAAAAGCATGCTCCCAACTACTCGGAGTTCCGCTCCCCCCAAAGATGAAAGGTTCATCTGTTACCGGATCACAAACAATTTCGCTATAATTGTTGTATTCCATACGTGCAACATAAAGCGTTCCGGTAGGTGTTCCATCAACAAGAAAATAATCATCATCATGCAAATCCATGGAGGGACGATCAATAACCGCAATGTTTGGCGTGGTTCCCGCAACATGCAATGTCCAGGTTTCTCCAGTAGATAAAGAGTCCCAAGTGTATCCACCCCCCATTTCATAATCATTTGGATTGAAATCTAAAACAAGATTTCCGTCTTTGCCCTCTATCCCATCAAACATTTTGAAAAGGTATGTTCTTGCATAATTAGTCCTACCCGCATCTTCACTCCTAGTCCCGACTGCGATTTCTGAATCGCTGTCAAATATCCCTGCTGTATTGATTGTGATGTTGGTCCCTAATTGGACCCAGCCGGTTCCGTTCTCACTAGTAAAAAATTGCGCCACATTGCTAGTGTCATTGAAAGTTGCCCTTACCCACCCTGTTTCGTTAGATGTAAAAGACACCCCTATAGAGCTCCTTCCAAGATTCTGATCTAGTCCTCCATTATCATATAGGCTAAGCCTCAATATTTGATCTGGTTCTTCTATCATAAAAAACCAAGATCTTCCATCCCCAAATTTCCCTCCAAAATAGAAATCTCTTACTTGCCCCCAATCAGCGTTTTTGACTTTTACTTGAAGGTCTATGTTTCCTGTAACAGAATTGGCAACACTATCCGGAGTATCTACCCAGTGGTCTGAAGCACCAGTGTGCCTCACGTAAGCATTTCCTGTGGTGTAATCTAAGTATTGGGGGTCGTTTGTGTCCTCACTGGAAGTAGAGCCAAATTGTGCACTGAACTTTGAGATTTTAAAATCATCCCATCTTGCACTACCCAAACTACCATATGCCCACAATCCAAAGAGCGTATTGGTTTGAAGGTCTGAATCTTTTATAGAAAAAATTGGGTTTCCATTAACCTTTACTGTGATATTATCATTCTTAGCAATAATTTTAACTTCATCTCCATCAGCAGGGTCCGTATCATTTATTGAGAGAATAGTAGTTACTCCAGAAACTATCTTTTTTAAACGCCAACGAGTATTTCCCACGTCAGCTTCAACAAACCACATATTATCTGTATCTTCAACACGAAAAGAAACTCCTGAATTGTCTTCTATAGTCGAAATATTCACTCGGACAGTAGCATCAGATTCTCCCGCATCTTGGGTAACTACATGATGGGCGCCATCACTTCCAGATGCTAAATATGCTTCATTAGAACTAATCCCCCATGCCCCACTATGGGCAGTCCAATTACTTCCTAAAGAAGTGCTATTATCCGAACGATCGAAATTGTCTGAGATTGGCAATCCCGAGGTATCTTTACCGTCCAACCAATCACCACTTCCAGGGTAATCTTCAGCTTTCCAATATGCAGAAGACTGTGAAAGAAGCGTGGGGATTAATCTAAAATTATTCAATCTAAAAACGAAGTTACCATTAAAAAGACTAGGGAGAAGTCTCAAACCGCTTGCTTTAACAGCAAAACTTTCTGCAATACTGAAGTGTCCGTTTGAACCATTGACAACTAAAAAATAATCTCCTATATCAATGCTAGTACTTATTGTGCAGTTGTCATTTATATTCACATTCCAGTTTCCACTACCGCTGTATGTGCAAGTATCTGCGACGATAAATCCAGATAATAAGATTATTGAAAATAAAAAAATCAAAGTATTTCTTTTTCGAATTAGCATATAAAATATATTCCCGTAGTGTTTACTTTTTCAATGCAACCATTGCTGAAGTCTCTGGTGATTCCGTCTGTTTCACTGTGTATGATCGCATTAGAAATTGTCTGATTTTCTGAAAAGGTGTTTGTTGTATCTGTCTTTGCAAGCGTCCCATTCATTGCCGTTGCCCAAGTTATCCCGCTAGAAGAAGCTACACCACTTAAACATTTTGAGCCAACACAAAAATCAGTTGCAGAAGACAAGTTACCCGTTATTTGAGAACCATCTCCGAAGAGATAGTCTGCAGTAATATTTGCAACCTGAGCGTTTTTAGAAATATTAAGATATTGACCATAGAGATAATCAGATATTTGAGTGTTTATTGTATGTGCCTTCCTCAAACTCCCGTCTCTGTATTCACAAATTGTTTTAGGTATTGCGGAAATGTTAGAAGGGAATGTTATCGTGACAAAACCCACTCCTGCAAAATCAGTTGTAACGCTTTCAGAATGATTTAAAACGAAGCCGCCTGAAGTACAGTTTGGCTGCGTTGTAAAATTGAATTGGTAATCAAAGTTAGTGTCTGGCTGAAAAGAATTTCCTGATCGAGGAGTAACTTGAATCAGATAGCTTGAAGCCATTACCAAATGCAAAGAAAGAATACATACTATTATAACGGAAATCCACCTCATTTTTTATATTTCATATTAGATACCTCCATATTTAAAGTTGTCGAGCCAAAACCAAACACTAAAACACAATAATCCTTATAAATCAAAATCATTTATGTTGAATATGGAAGAGGTATATGAAGGGCAGAGTTCTCAAGTCAAAGAAATAGATCGCGAGCTTGAAGAATTGTTAAAAAAACAATCTGCGAAAATCAAAGTAATAGGTGTTGGAGGTGGAGGCGGAAACTCGTTAGGCAGAATGCAAGAGATAGGAATTAAAGGTGGAGAGCTTATAGCAATTAATACAGATGCTCAAGATTTATTGTATAGTAATGCAGACCAAAAAATTCTCATAGGGAAAGAATTAACTCAAGGATTAGGAGCAGGAAGCAATCCGAAGGTTGGCGAAGAAGCTGCTCGCGAATCAGAATCCGAGATAAAGAAGAAAATTTCTGGAAGTGACATGATATTTATCACGTGTGGTTTGGGAGGGGGCACTGGAACAGGAGCAGCCCCTGTTGTTGCACAAGTTGCAAAAAAACAAGGAGCTCTAACCATAGGAATAGTAACCTTGCCCTTTACAATTGAAGGACGCAAGAGAATTGAAAATGCAACAAACGGTTTGGAAAGAATGGAGGCTGTTGTTGACACTTTGATTGTTATTCCAAACGACAAGCTTTTAGAACTTGCTCCAGAGTTGCCATTACATACGGCTTTCAAGATTGCAGATGAAATTTTAACAAACGCAGTAAAAGGAGTCACCGAGTTAGTTACAACTTCGGGTTTAGTCAATTTGGATTTTGCCGATGTCAAAGCAGTTATGGCTAATGGAGGAGTCTCACTTATAGGAATGGGAGAATCAGATAGCAATAATAGGGCTGTCGAAGCGGTTGAAAAAGCAATAGACAATCCACTTCTTGATGTAGATATTTCTAATGCAAACGGAGCTTTAGTGAATATAATAGGGGGGAATGACATGAGCTTAGATGAATGTAAACTCATAATCGAAACAGTCGGCAATGGTTTGAGTCCAGATGCAAAACTTATTTGGGGTGCCCAGATTTCGCCAGATATGGACAAATCTCTTCGTGTTCTACTCATCGTAACAGGCGTCCAAAGTTCACAAATTCTCGGGCACGGAGAAAGTATTGAATCTATAAAACACAAAGAAATAGAAGAGGAACTCGGTATAGAGTTTTATGAGTGAAAATGATTTTGGAAGAGATTGATCTTGGAGAAGAAAAGGAAGATGCTAGAAGAGCAGTTCTTGAGAATTTAGGAAAAGAAGTTATTGTTCTAGACGCTCATTTTGATTGGATTCATGGGACATTAGTAGCAGAAAGAGAGGACGTAGAGGGTTATGCAGTAAGAAGTCACGATGATCCAAGAGTTATGAAAGAATGTTGTTATCATGATTTACAAACCATCTTGAGAGTACACCCCTATAGAGAATAATTTATTTACTTATATTCATGCTAAAAATCTAATAGTAAAATGAAAAGAGACGAAGAGCCAGATTTAGACGCACATCTTGAAAGAGTTTTACATAATTTAGAAAGAGATTCAGAGTTTGAGGCATTTCAAGGGCATCACGGGCAAGGCGCATGGAATGTCGCTCGACGAAGATATTTAGAAGCCGAAAATTTAGAAGGATTTGAAAAATTAGAACTCATTTATTGGGGCGATGGCAGAAATAGAAAAAGAATGATTTACGCAATAGGTCATAGGGTGTTAGAATACGGTACAGGTCCGAGTTCAAAGAGGGCATTATTTTATTTAGAAAAGCCAGTATTAGAAAGAGGGCAGAGAGAAGAAAAAAATGTCAGAGTAATCGTCTTTGAAGATATTAAAGAATTCACATTTGTTAAATAATCTCAAACCCTCAAATTTAAAAACTAAAAATTTCTATCTATTTTATGGTCGACAAAACATTTGAAAAGCTTAAAACGTTTTCACTCAAATCTAAACGTGTTTGGCACGCAATGAAAAAGCCAAGCAAGGAAGAATTCTGGATGGTAACGAAAGTCTCGGCAATAGGGATATTGATATTGGGTATTGTGGGTTTTTCGATTTCAATAATTATGGACATTTTCTAATGGATTTTCCGGAACACAAATTTTTATAAACATATTTTTAGTTGCTGTTTTATGGGTTTGGACAAACTTCTAAGAAAGAAGTTTCTACTTCCTTTTGCAGTTTTTTCTGCGCTTTCTCTTCCTGTTTTGTCTTGTGATACTGGGCCAACAGAACCCGAACCAAGAAACAATCCTCCTGAACAAGAAGAACCAAATAGGCCTGCGTACGGTTCAATAAGCTGTCCTTCCACGATCAAAGAAAGGGAATTCTTCCAAGCAGAAATGACAGGTACAGACCCAGAAGGACAACCTGTTTATTACTCTCCTCAAGACGTTCCAGATTGGCTTTCCATCACAAGCAATTTTGTTTCAGGGTTTGCTCCAGAAGTTATTCAAGACACTCCTGAAAATTTGGTAGTAAAAGTTTTGGACCAGCAAGGAGCAGGAGAGACTCTTTCGTGTTCATTTATGGTGGAAGATGTTAGAAACACCGATGTAATAAATCAAGAAACAGCAAACAAAATAGTCAGCACAAGCGGGGACAGTTTGGTTTTTTCCGAACCAGTAGATTTCACTATAGGTTATCAGCTGGTAGCAGACACTAGCTCGGCATTCCCTAAAGGTTCTTTAATGGAAGTTACAGGCATTTCAGACGATAAAAAAACACTTTATATAAAAAGAGGAGATTTTGGAAAAGCAATTGGAGAAGGAGAAGTTTCATATTCACATACATTTAGAATGTCTCAATTAGCTTCTTTTTCTGGGCTTGAAGGTGCATCTATGGGTACTCCTGCCAGTTCAATTTCCAAGGAGTTTGGAGTGGATTTGAACAATGTTGTCGTTTATGACGCAGACGGTAATCTTTCCACGACAAATGACCAATTGATTGCAAACGGTAGAGTGACTTTCAATGCCTCTATGGACTTAGATATAGAGGTACATGATTATGTTCTTCATGATTTTGAATTAACAAACAACATAAGAGTTAATTCTGATATGACCCTCGGTTCAAACACATTTGGAACAGCACAAACAAAGAGAATAAGTCTTGCAAACTACTCTTTTACTCCTTTAGTTTTCCCAATAGGATTTATCCCGGTGGTAATCACGCCTCAAATAAATGTTAATCTAACAGTTGATCCAACAAAAACGAACATACTTTCAGTAAATGTAGAACAAGAAGCTTCTTTAGAAACCATCCTAAGTTACGACGGAGAGTGGAATGCTTCTGGAAATCTTGAAAATAGTTTCGAATTTTCAAACCCTGTATTTAGTGGTGACTGGGAATTGAGTGCATTTGCAGGTCCATCTATAGATTTTAAATTATATGGAGTAGCAGGTCCTTTTGCAGGAGCAGGACTAGGATTGATATTTGAAAGCAATTCTTCAAACACTGCAAATTTATATGGGGGTTTCAGAGCTTTCGCAGGAGTTTCAGTAGGTTTGTTAAAAAATGTCTCGGCGTATTCCAAATTAGTGGTTGATGAAAGATGGCCTTTAGCAGAGATTTCAGGTCCAAGTGAAAAAATATTTTTTGACCAAGTTACTGATTCGGGAATGACCGACATATTCCATACTAATCCTGACGGAACAGGAAAGACAAACCTGACTCAAACATCAAACGTTTCTGAGATGAATCCTTTCCCTTTCCCTGATGGAACTCAAATAGTTTATGAACTTGATAGAGACATATGGAGGATGGATGCCGATGGGAGAAATAAAGTAAACCTTACTAACACACCGAACAAATGGGAACGTTTCCCAAGCGTTTCATCCCAAGGAACACATATTTCATATTCTTTAGATGGAGATCTATGGAAAATGGACAAAAACGGATGGAATAGAGAAAATCTCACCTCGTCTTTCTCCCCTGGAGCCTTAAGATCTTCTTGGTCTCCGAATGGAAAACAAATAGTTTTTGACGCAGGGCCTTCTTTTGAAAAGGATATTTATCGGATTGAAGTCGATACAAAGAATGTGACAAGGTTAACAAACAGGCAAGGAGTTTACGCGATTTTTAGCGAACATCCTTCTTGGTCTCCGAATGGAGACTACATTGCAATCATATCTAGAAGATGTAACTCCCAAGAGACGCTTTGTGGTAGAGACATATATCTAATTGACCCTGCAAATGGAGAATTTAAAGGAAGAATAACAAATAATTGGGGAAGCACGAAAGAGGTGAATCCTGCATGGTCTCCCGATGGAACAAAACTAGTTTATAGAACAATAATCCCTGATGGCAGCGGAAAATTCACTTTGAGAACAGTAAATGCTGATGCTACCGAAAATAAAGGTATTTCTGGCTCAAAAGAATTCGGAAGACCGCAATGGGGAAAGATTATTAGCTCTGGAAATTAACCTAAAAACA
>CAZHCJ010000006.1:0-42169 GCA_964530945.1 Candidatus Woesearchaeota archaeon
TTAAACGCAATTCCCCTGATAGCTAAAGCTATCAGTATCCTTGCTTAGCAAATGAGAAAAGGTTGAGAGTCTAGAAACTTCTTCTTTTTTTATTGCTATGAATTTAGGAAATTGTTCAAATATCCACAAAATAGAAACTAAGAATATTCCCAACATCAAATTAAGAGAGGTAAATTGCACATAAGGAAATAATATTAAAACTAAAAATGCCCCAGTTATTATGGTCAGCTTTGCAAAATCTTTTCCCTCAATTTTTGAAGTATTCAAAATATCTTTTTGGATAATTCTTGCATAACACCAACCAAAAAGGATTAAAATTAGAAGTATATCAAAAAAGGCTACATCTATCATTATTTCTTTTCTTCAGACTTTTTGCTTTCTTTACCTTCACCGGATTTTTCTTTATCTCCAGTCTTAAACTCAGAATAATGGCACTTTCCACAATAAAGCCTGTTTTGGGAGTTCATCAAAAATATTCCTGGACCACAACGTGGACAAAACCTTGCGTTTCTTTCTATTTTGTCGCCTTCAATCTTGTATTTTTTGTAACGCTTACTCGTAGGATTACTCTTGTGTGCTTTTTTCCCTTTCTTTACAGCAGCCTTTTTCTTTGCCATTAACTCTTCTCCTTATCTTCTTGTCCCGGTTTTTCTTCATTGGATTTATCTTCTTTCTTTTCAAGCTTAGTTTCGGGTTCTTTATATGGTTTAGTTTTTTCCTCTTTTTCTGAATCTTTTTCCGCTTGCTTCTGTTTCTCTTCAGATTTTTCTTGTTCTGGTTGGTCAGACTTTCCTTCTTCCTTAGTTTCAGCTTTTTCTTTAGAAGTTTCTTCAGCTGGTTCTTCTTTTGGCTTTTCTGCTTCAGCTTTTTTCTTTTCTATTTCTTCTTCTTTCTTTTTCTTAACTTCTAAAGTGTCCTTATCTTCCTTACTATCATAAATATTTGCTTCAAGTTTAAATTCTTGAGTCCCAAAACTTCCGTGAATCCCTTTTATTTTTATCAAGTCTTCTGATTTACCGTATTTCTCTGATAAAAATTTTAAGACGTCTTCTCTTTTTGGTGAGACTTCCGACTTTATCACTCCTTGAATTTTCTTTCTGTTAAAGAGCTCGTTCTGTTCTTCAGAGGTGATATTGACATCCATTTTATGTTTTTATTGCGAATTCTCCTTTTTCATTCATATTCACTTTTTTAGCTATATTGGATTTTTCTGGGTTAGTGATTACTATCTTTCCTTTAAAATTTTCTGTGAAATCTTCTGAACCGCATCTAGGACAAGGTGCTTTTCCTTCATAAATTGTTTTGCATTTTTTGCATGCTTTTTGTTTAGCCATGTAAAAACCTCCAGCGGGTTCTTACAATATCAGCAACCATTATTATCATTTCTTGCCTCCTTTATTTTTTCCTTCTTTTGCAGGGGCAGAAGCTTTCTTTTTACGTTTAGTAATCTCTTCTTTAATCCACTCGAGCTTTCCTAACCCGGGTTGACGCATTGTTAAACCTATTTTTGGTTCATCTCCTTTATGACTTATAGAGACAATTCTTGCTAAGCATAAATCTCCTTGTTTTAAACTTCTTTTTGAAGATTTCCCTGTGAGAGTTTCAGATTTACTAAAACTTACATAGTCTTCCATTGTTTGACTTATGTGTATCATACCCCGCATGTTTCCCATATTTATGAATGCTCCAAAATTAGCTATTTCAGAAATAACTCCGTAAACCACTTCTTGCAATTCTGGTTTCCACGTTAAAACTTTGAAAGTTGTTTTGTAGTATGCTGCGCCATCTCCTGGAATGATAACTCCTTCTTCGACTTTTGAGACTCCTATGATTGCGACTACTTTTCCAAATTCTTTGTTGTAATAGTCGGTATATGTCTCTTTCAGTTGATCTTCGACTGCTTGATTTGTTGGCAAGCCAAAAAGTTTTGGCTCGACACGAACATAGTCTTCTATTTCTGTTATATAGAACATTTTAACTCCTAAGCTGTTAGAACAAATAAAAAACGCTTTAAAAAGGTTATTATTGAGCTTAAATTAATTGAATTTGCTTTTTTCCTCTAATGATTATCTTCTTATTTTTTGTCTTTTCGTGAATTTCTTTGTCAAGAGTGGCTATTGCGTCTTTAGGATTTTTGCGAGCATAAAGCATAATTGCATTATCTGCATCTTTACCATCTGAAAAAAGAGTTTCGAATTTGGAATTTTCCAATATCTTTAAAGCTAAACTAGCATTATCCCTTACTTTTTGCTTATCCGATTTTCTAAGTGAACGAACCTCACTTAAAACTTTCTCTGGAATAATAATATTGAAGCCCCTCTCTTCCAACTGCCGAAAAAAATCTAATTTATTTCTCACTGCAGTAAGTATGAAGCTAGTATCTAATATTGCTTTTCTCATGTTTTTATTAAATTGTGAGGGTATAAAAGGTTAACATTTATTAACATAAATTTCTTTTTCTTTTTATGCAAGAGCGTGATAATTTATTAAGAATTTTTAAGGAGACTAAAAATGCTGTTTCTGAAGGTAATCCTGGAAAAGTTAAATTATTGAGCAACCAGACAACAAATACTGCCGCCTTAACTCATGACCCGGACAACATTGCTGCCGCAGTCATTGTTTACAGTTTGAGTAAAATATTAGAAAGAGGAGATTATAAAAACCTTCCTGGTTGGAAAAAGTTTTACGACGTTTATATTAATGCAATAGATAACATCATTACGGCTTTAGAAAAAAATGACGATAAGCTTTATAGACAAAATGTTGAAACAATCCAGAAATCTATGAACAATGTTTCAGGAAAATTAAAAGATTATGTTCAGGATACCTTGCGCAAGGCTAAAATAAACAAGGCTTCAAAAATACACGAACACGGAATCTCTATGGAACGCACTGCTAGTTTGTTGGGAATTACGATGTACGAGCTTGCAAATTATATCGGCAGAAGAGATTTTGACAATCAAGAGTTAGATTTGTCAAAAGAAGTTAAAATTAAGACTAGAGTTAAAACTGCCATGGAGATGTTTTCATGACCACTACAAAAAAAGCAATAATATTTGATGCGGGAACTTTGATAAGTTTCTCAATGAATGGAATGTTAGATATTGTTGAAAAACTTAAAGAAATCTTTGATGGAGAGTTTTTAATTACTGAAGATGTCAGACACGAAATAATCGAAAAACCAATAAAAATAAAACGTTTTGAACTTGAGGCCTTGAAATTGAAACATCTTATAGATAAAAATATTTTGAATTTCCCTGGAGTCTTTGGAATAAAAGATGATGAGATTACTCAAAAAACAAATGAAATTATAGATATGGCCAATACTACTTTCAAGACAGATAAAGGCCCTGTAAAACTTATTGACCGTGGTGAAACCTCGTGCATAGCACTTTCAGATATTCTTGATAAGAAAGGCATCAAAAATGTGATTGCGGTAGATGAACGGACAACACGTATGTTAATTGAAGCACCATTATCAACGAAAAAATATCTTGAAAGAAGACTTCATACAAAAGTTAGCGTAGAGAAAAAAGCTCTAGATTTTTTTAAAAAATTCAAAGTAATACGTTCTACAGAATTGATTTATGTGGCCCATAAGAAAAATTTGATTAAGATGAAAGACCCTCAGGCGCTTGATGCTATGCTTTATGCTGTGAAGTACAAGGGAGCAGCCATTTCTAAAGAGGAAATTGAAGATATAAAGAAACTTGCTTAAACACAACTTTTAAAAGATTTCAATCAATTATTTTTCTGAAGGGTGCGTCGTATACTGTTTATTATACTCCGCTCCAGCCGGAGAGAAGGGGGTTAAATTCCCTCCGCGCCCATTTTATAAGAGAGGAAAATGGCAAAACTAAAAGAAGAATACAATAAACTTTTTCAAAACAAAAGATATAGAAATTCTTTTGCTGCAGGGATTTTTCTCTTAATTCTCGCAGGAATCGTCACTTCTTTGGCAATTAGTTATGCCGATTCCGCCCAAGGAAGCGCAGTAGGCGACCTTGTACTTGATAACATTCCTACACTTGAATTAGTTTGGGCTAGATTTTTAATAACTGCCATAGTAACATTCTCGATAATAGGCGTAGTGATTTCAAAACCAAAATATTTACCTGCATGGTCTAAAACAGTCGGAATTATGTACATCATTAGAGCTTTTTTTATTTCGTTGACTCATCTGAAAGCATACCCAGGAAAAGTGAATTTGCATGAGAGTATTGATTTTATTAATTTTATAACCTTTCAAGGAAATGATTTGTTTTTTTCAGGGCATGTATCCTTGCCTTTCATCTCTGCCTTGGTTTTCTGGAAACATAAAAGAGTAAGAAATTATCTTTTGATTGCATCGATAGTTATGGGTACGATTATGATTTTTTCTAAAGCACATTACTCAATAGATGTTTTTGCTGCTCCTTTCATGTCTTACGCTATATTTAAATTATCTGAAAAATTCTTTGAACAAGATTTTAGATTTGTAAGAGGAAGATAAGATGTCTTTCAATGGTGAACACCTAATTTGTGGAGAGCATGAAAAAGAAAGATATTATTGTACTCTTGAAAAAGAATGGAAATGTATTTATTGCGAGTTAGAAAAATAACTTATTCTGATTTTTCTACCAAAGCTCTTGGGACAGGGCATGAAGAACATAATGAAATGCTTTTTGGAATATTTTCAGTATAATTATTGTAAGTGTTTAAGCATTTTTTACTACAAAAAGCGGTCTTTTTGGGATGAACAAGATGCGGTTTCTTGACTTTTTCAAAACGGGCAACTTTTCTTTTCACTTTTTTTCCACAAAATTCGCATTTGATACTTAAATTTCCAGTTACTTTTTTCAAACTCTTTTTTAACATGTTGTTAAAAATGGGAGAGTCTATTTAAACTTAATCTAAATCTTTCATTTAGGACATAAATCTTTATAAAGAAAAATAAAGAATCACTTTTATGAGTATGATAGTAAATCCATGTGAGATCTGCACTAATTACGGAAGAGAATATTTGGGATATCTTAAAAATGCATCTGAAGGGAATTACGGGTCTTTAGAAGGAATAAAAACAATCATTGATCTTGCAATGGGTGAAGAAATAGACTCTGAAATTGAACAAATTCTTAAAAGTGACCCAGGAATTTGTGGAGAGAGAGGCTTTTGTGTTTATGACAGAGAAGACTTGAATAAGAGAAAGGAATTGGTTAACCGCCTAGCAGAACAGGCAAGAGAATCAGAATTAGAAGAGGGGGAATTTCTCCGTTTGAGTTTTTTAGACCATCTTATAGGAATAATCAAAAATTCTTGACTTTTCCAAAATCGTAAATTTTGTCTTTTCCTACAACATGAACATTAAATGTTAAGATGTCTTTTTTAGGGATTATGAAAAAAGATTCCATGTATTCTTCATCATAATTGTTTACAGGTGTGCCTTCTGCAATCCCTAAAAAACTGGGGAGGATTATGAACTCTTTTCCTTTTGATTTCCCGGTAAGAAAACATTTGTACATCTCTCGCTTTGGTTGTTCTTCTAAGATTACTGAAGGATGTAAGTGTCCTGAAACAACTCTCTTGATTTTTTTGTCAAACACTTCAGGGTAGGATTCGTGTCCGTGAAGAAACACCATGTTATTTTCAATGTGGTATTCTTTCATGATTTTATTTTCACTATAATCTACAGTGTCATGATTTCCCTTAATCAGAATTATATTTTCATCTTTGAACTTCTTTCTAAGAAAGTCCATTACTTCCCTAAAATCATTCTTTTCTTTAAATTCATAAGTAAAGTAATGTTTTATGTCCCCTAAAAAAATGATTTTATTGATTTTTTCGTTTTGAGATTCTACAATTTTAAAAATTTTTTCCAAACGTTTTATAACTTCCTTGGGTTGTTTCTCGGGAATTAGCACTCCAGATTCTTGTAACATCAAATCATAACCAAGATGCAAATCTCCTACAACCAATATTTTTTCTTCTGGAAAAAAGAGTGTTTCTTTTATGAATTTGTAAGGTTTTTTTGTCATATAATACTGAGAAATATGTGTGTTTTAAGGTTTAGGGTTTTTTTGTTAATAAGTTTTTATTTTTAATCCCTCTATGTTGCTAAAATGTTTTTTGTTTTTTGTTACCAAAGTCTCTTGGTTTTCGAGACATATTGCTGCTATTAACGTATCTATAGTTCCTACAATTTTCCCTTTATTAATTAATTCTGCCTGTATTTCTCCCGCTAGAGCGGCTTCTTCAAGTTCAAAATTAAGAATTGGAAAAAAAGAAATAATTTTCTTTGTTTCTTTCCCTTCATTAGGTTTCATATTTTTAAGATTTAAATCTAAATTAATTCCTCTAATTAATTCGGTAATTACTGGGGAAGGGATAAAGACCTCTTCATTATTGAAATTGTCTTTTAAGTAATTCATATCTATTCTTCCGTTTATCAAATCAATAAGAAAAGTTGTATCTAGACAAACCATCAGCTTCTCCACTGATCAATTTGCCTTTTAATTCTTTTTCTGTCTTCCTTTTCCAATTTCTTTCTCGATTCAAGAATATTCTTCTCAAGTTCTTCTCCTGCTTTGCCTTTGAGAATTCCGTGAAGCTTTTTTAGATTTTCTAAATCGTTTCTTTTAGTAACCTTAAACACAACGTCAGAAAAGCTTTCTTTTCCCTCTTTCAAAGCTGCAAGTCTTTTGTATGCTTCTTCTGTTATTGATATTGTTTTGGTTGCCATACATACACATACATACACAGATTTAAATAGTTTTTGGTTTACATTTCAAAAACTATTGTTAAGAAAAGCCCAGAAGCAGACTATTCGAAAAGCAGGGTTCTCATTCGTTGGATTCCAGTTGCAGTTGAGGTTAAGCCTATTCGAGTTGGCACCAAACCCGACACCTCTGCTTAATGTAGCCAATTTATCAATTACACCTAGTCGAAATGTTTTTCTTATGAAAAACATAAAGAGCTCACCACTGCTTCAAGTTTCGCAAATGATAGATATAAACACTACTAATTGTCGCAGTTGAATTTCATGACTTAAAATAAATCTTAATAATGTGCTAATAAACTGACGTGTAGTCCGTCTTGTTTTCTTCTTATTTTCAGTTGCTCACGCTGAACTTAGAGGAAGAAAATTTTCTGGGCAAAATACAAAAGAGAAATTCTTTTAAATTTTTTTCGTTTGCAAACAACCTACCAGCGAGCCTTACTCTAAAAATTATTCGATTCTCATTGCCCGAAAAGCAGGGTACTCATCCGTTGGATTCCAGTTGCAGTTGAGGTTAAGCCTATACGAGTCGGCACCAAACCCGACACTTGCGACAATTTCTTTTTCCGAATTTCTATTATTTCTCCAAAGATATGAATTTGTACCGTTAATTTTTTGAGAAGTTCCATTTACTCTTTTAACACCATATCTTCCAAAACCAGCTCTTAAAACTCTTTCTTCATCTAATTCAAGATTCCCAACAACATCAAAACTATCTCCTGCAAAATCTCCTTCAACATCATATTGATTTTCAGAACCAAAATGATGTATAAACCTATCTGGTTCTTCGGCTCCTTCAGGTTGAAGCACAAGTTGAGACAGTGTCCAAGGCCACCTTCGTAATCCTTGCTTTAAAAACTCTCTCGCCCTAACAGCGTCTTCACTATTTCCTGCTCTTGCTGTACTATCAAGAATAGCCATAATCTCTATAGAGTTCAATCCATGAGGCAATCCTGCAAGTCTGTCTCTCTCAGAAACTTCTGCAAGACTTTCAAAGCTCAATGGGTTGTACATCCGTAAAGAAACATCATAAATTGCAGATTCCCCACCAGGAAGAGCAGTATCAACTGTAATATATCCTTCATCGTCTCGCCATCCATGCTCTTTTGGAGCATGATACACAATTCCTGACTTTGTTCTTACCATAATCTCTTTAGAAATTTCTTCTTTAAAAACTTTTCTATATTGTAACCATTATAGAATTACATTATCATCCATTTTCAAGTAAGTTTTCCAAATGTAATTCATGCATTCTTTGGAGAAATTTTTGTTTGTCTTCTATACGTATCAAATCCGAGTGACCTTGTAAAATCAGATGTAAAGCGAAAGGACTTGGAATTTTTGTTTCAATTGTATTTATCTCAATTTTTTCTTCTCGAATCCATTTTAAAACACGCTTTGCGTTGTGCAAATCCATCAAATCTTCAAGAACTTCTCTTCTAGCTTCCTTGAGTATTGGGAATTTTGTCGTGATTTTTTTGACAGCTGCAAGCAAAAAGTGGCTTTTCATTTGTTGCTTTCCAACCGTTTTATGTTGGCCTTTATAACTGCGAAGAATCATCAAAGCCCTAGCAGCACAATGTCTAAATCTTCGGGCAAGGACATCCGTTTTTTCTATCGCTTCTTTGAGAATTTCTTCTAAATTTTCATCGTTGAGGTGTTCCAATGCACGTTTTATCATCATGCGCTCTCCCGAAAGAAAGAAACCATTGTCTGTTATGCCTATTTGAATGTCTCTACCTCCGGCTTGTCCAATAAGATAACCTATTGCTCTTGACAAAGCATCATTAACTCTTCTTCCGTAAAGTGTGTGGAACAAAAGGTATTTTTTTCCATCGTCTACAAATTTTTCGATGATGATTTTGTTTTGGTGCGGGATTTCCAAAAAGCTGTGTTGCTCTAAAAAATAATTATAAATTGCTTCTGCCGTTTTGTCTGGAACATATAAATATGATTTAATGAATTTTAAGATTTGTTTTTTAGTTTGTTCGGAATCCATTTTTTTATGCATGAGATTTCTGAACCTTCCTATTTCGTTTGCAGAATCAAAACTTAAAGGTAACATCTCAGAGAACCATGAAGGAATTGTCGGATTACGTTTAACTTCTCTTTGGACATAAATATTCATTCCACGCGTGTAACGATAAAGATATTTTCTACCGCCAAGAACGAATACGTCGCCTTTTTTCATTCTGTTTAGAAAACTTTCATCTATAACTCCTATTTGTTCTCCAGAACCTCCTGCTATCTTAACTCTAACAAAACTTTCATCAGGAATTGTTCCTATGTTTGTCATATAAATTACACGGGCCATTTTTCCACGCTTACCAATTTCTTTAGTATCTTTATCATACCAAATTTTTGCATATACGTGATTATCTTCTAAAGCATACTCTCCAGCAAGGTAGCTTAAGACATCAAAAAAATCTTTTTTAGTCAAATCTTGATAACAATAGCTCGATTTTATTAAGCTAAACAATTCATCTTTTTTCCAAATTTTGTAAATTGCCATTCCATAAATTTGTTGGGCCAAAACATCAAGTGCATTTGTAGGAAATCGTATTTTGTTTATTTTCCTTTCGACCATTTCTTTTTGAATTACGCAGCACTCTACAAGATCATCCCTGTCTAAAACAATAAAACGACCTTTGGAAACATCGTGAAGCTTATGTCCTGCTCTTCCAAGACGCTGAAGTGCTCTTGAACTTGATTTCGGAGAGCTAAGCATTATAACCAAATCAATATATCCTATATCTATTCCCAGCTCAAGACTTGTTGAACAAACAACAACCTTAAGCTGTCCTTCTCTAAGACGTTTTTCAATATCAAATCTATGCTCTTTGCTTAATGAAGAATGATGTGCAGCAATATTTTCTTCTCCGTACTCAGTAGGAAAACGGTCTTTTAGATAATTGACCACACGTTCGGTTGCAGAACGGGTATTTGTGAAAATCAGTGTAGTCTCATGTTCACTAACAAGATTAGATATGAGCTCATACATCTTTCTGTGCATCCCTCCCTCTTCAACAAGATTCTTAACGGGAGTGAGTACCTGGACATCTATCTTTTTGTCTAGATTAACTTTTGCTATGCGCACCTCTCTATCTTTATCTATCCCAACAAGATATTTTGCAACTTCTTCCATTGGTTCGACAGTTGCACTAAGTCCAATTTTCACGGGCCAACTTTTGCTTATTTCATTTAAACGTTCGAGAGTTATACTCAGGTAAGTTCCACGTTTATTATCAAGGCTATGAATTTCATCCACAACACAATATTCGACGTCATGTAAATTTTCTATAAATTTTTTTGTTGTCAAAACAATGGCAAGAGATTCAGGAGTTGTTATGAAAATGTGAGGCGGGTTTTTAGCCATTTTTTGTCTTTCATATGCTGTAGTATCTCCTGTGCGCAAACCTATGCGGATTTTTTGCAACTTAATTTTTTTCTTTTTAGCTATTTTTTTAATTTCTTCCAAAGGCTCAATAAGATTTTTACTAATGTCATTTGACAATGCTTTCAAGGGGCTCGTGTAAACCGCATAAATTTTGTCTTCAAGTTTTCCTCTTTCTGCAAGTTTTACCAACCGATTGAGTATAGAAAGAAAACTTGTCAAGGTTTTTGTTCCACCTGTTTCTGCCGATATCAATATGTTTTTTCTTTGATGAATATTTAAAACCCCGTACTGCTGAGTAAGTGAAAAGTCTTCAAACTTGGAAAAAAACCACTCCTTAACTAAAGGATGAAGAATTTTTTCAATATCTTTCTTTTTGCGTTTTTGAGCTTGGATTATCTTTGTCATTTCAAATGTTTATAGAAAGTATACCCTATGTTAAACTGAAAAAATGGAGGTATATAAAATTATGTGGTTTTATGAAAATTAATACAATGTTGTAGATAAAAATTAAAAGTAACTTAAATATTTTTCAACTAACGGTCTCAACTGGTCCCTTCCTACTTCTACTCTTTCTGATATAATTCCAAGAGCATATGTTTTTGGCCAATCCTATCTTTAAAAGAATTTATGTTTCGTGAAGTATATTTATCAAAACATACCAAGAAGACAATTCTAATACTTTATAATTTACTAGTATCCGCAGACATTTTCCATGTACTAATGTAATTTTCTTTTTATACTTTTCGAGCAAAAATCGTGTGGCTTTGCCCTTAAAGTCATAGACTAAGGAAAATTAAATAGTTTTTGACCATAAAGTAGACTATTTTACTGAAAAATGTTTAGTCTGACCAGAAAGTGTTAAAAATCACGTTTTCTTGTGTTTTTTATGGATAAAAATCGTGTAGAAGTTACTGCTTTCCTTCCAAAAATCACATACAATCCTTTATTATGCAAAGAACTCAAGACCTTTGATTTAGAAAATTTAGATAGGGCTTTAAGAAAAGAGGCCACCTTTGTATTAAATCTAAATAAAAAAAAGAAGGTGGCTGTGAGTAGGTGGGTCTCTGCAAAAAGAACCCGTTCTTACCCTTATGTTAGGGTTTACGACTCTCTTTGTTTTAAAGAAAAAAAGATAACCATAATCCCTGTATATAAAGATGAAGGATATGATGGAGATAGAGATTATCTACAATGGGACACTATTTCTCTGATGAGTTTATTAGGGGTTTATGTCATAGTTGCATATTACGAATCTGCTGAAAAAAGTAATTTTTCAAAAAATAAAATAACTAAACAAGAATTTTCTTTAGATTATGTAACCAATAAAATTAAAGAAATTTCCTCTTGGAAAAAAGGAGTTACTAATTGGAATGTGAAACAAATGGAGAACATATCTTTAGTAGCAAAAAAGGCATTGGATTCATATGAAATAATTTCAAGAAAAACAGGAGTTAAAATGAGTTCAAGAAAGAATGCAGAAAAAAGGATAAAAGAGTTCTCCAAAGAAAAAAAGATGTTTATGGAAATGTCCCGTTTAAGAGCCAAAAGAGCACAGAAAAGAGAATCACTTACAACACATATTAAAGAAAAAGTAGATGGTAGTAAAGCAACCGTAACTATTGGAGACCATCTTGGAGGATTATATCATTTTACTGCCGATGAAATAAAGATTAGAAAAAATAATTTGTGGCTTGTAGAAGCAAAAAATTCAATCAAAAACAAATTACCCTCATTATTAGATATAAAAGACGGGATATTCAAAATGATTTTATTTTCTAACTTGAAAGATGTTTGTGTAGGAAAGAAAAAATATACAGTAAAAGCACTCCTCAGATTAACGACAAGAGCAAACTATGAATTGAATAAAAAAGAGAGAAAAATTATTGAAAATTTAGAAAAAGAAGCTAAAAAGAATGGATTTGATATTCAGTTAAATTAGCGAGTCATCTTACTTTTTAAACAAGTATTCTCTTGGTAAAAATTTCCTTTTAACAAGTATCTTGACTAAAAACTCCTGGTTAGTTTTATATTTGTGTGTTAAACCATCAAAATATTTATTTGTTAATTTAATTTGGCTTTCTTTACCTTTTGAACCCACCCAAACTAAATAAGATTGAAAAACTATCTTTTTATTTTTTTTCTCTTGTTTAAAATGAATACTCCCGTGTGCCCATTTATTTCTTTCTTCCCTCAGAGAATGAAGATAATTCTTTAATTTTTTAAGGTCATTTTCATTTAATTCTTTTTTCTCATTGATAATTTCGCATAGAAGATCTATCTTTTGGTATAAAGTTATGTTTTTGTTATTGGTTATGTTCTTTCTAAACACCTCTTTTAATTTTGATCTTTTATGCAGAATATAATTTTCAATTATAATGTCAATTATTAATTCAACTCTAATAATAAAATCCAAAAAGTGTCCTCTTGTGAACTTTAAAAACTCTGTCTGGTGCATAACATCATTATATTCTTTTCGACTAAGTTTTTCCTTAGAATTATCTAAAAAATTAATAGGATAGTGTTCAAATTGAGTCATTGTTTCTCTAAAACATTTATTTTAAAATTAGAAATGAATAACTCATTTCCTTTCTTTGCCTTATCTTGTTTGTAATTATTCATTCCATACTGAAGGGTCCATTCATAAATAAATATTCCAGGAGAATCAAATAATTCTCTAATCTTTCCAGAATCATCATAGGTTATCAGAAATTTATGCTTGCATTCTTTCATTATTTTCGCAAATCTTTCATGATCAAAACTCTCATGTAGTTTTCCTTCTTTTCCATAGAGTTTTGACTTAGTCGTAGAATAATAAGGAGGATCTAAAAAAATAAAAACACCTTTTCCTGGCTCTTGAATTAATTTTTTATAATCTTCATTTGTTATTTTTGTATGTTGTAAAACTTCAGAGGCCTTTTTTACTCTTTCAATAGAAGAATCTGTGAATCTTTTTTCAAAAGATTGTTTGGAGTAACCTCCCGATTCTGCAAGTCCTGAAAAAGTTATTCTATTTAACACAAAAAAACGAACTGCTCTTTGGAAATCTGAAAAAATCCTTTTTTTATCATCAACAATCCACTCATATAATTCTCTTCCTTTTTTATAAGCTCTCTTTAATTCATAGGTAGCTCCACATAATCGTTCTACCTCTTCTTTACAAAACTTCCAAAATAAATAGAGTTCTTTGTTTAAATCATTAATCCAAAATTTTGCTTCTGGATTTTTTTGCTTAACTGCAAAAAACACAGAACCTCCTCCTACCATGGGTTCCCTATATTCTTTAAATTCTGGAACCAAAGGTAGTATTTGTTTTAATGCTCGTGTTTTTCCACCTGGATAACGTAAAGGACTTCTTATTTTTGGTATTTTCATTTTAAGCCTCCTAGAATTCTTCTTCTTCCTTTTTTATTTTTTTATGTTCCTTCTTATGGTGGTATATTTTTATTGCCTTATTATACAGTTCTTTCGTTATTTTATCATGGTCTGTTGTTGCAAACCTATAAAAAAATTGGAGTAGTCGACCTCTTTCTTGATCACCATACCTGGTTCCCAAACCCCTATATGTTTCTTTGTCTAACGCGGGGTGTTTTGCTTCAGTCATAGCTTTTCCGTTTAAAGGATCTTGATTTCCAGAAACCTCGGGTATATCATAAAGCTTTTTGAGAGGTTTATTATCATTTTGTAAAGCTCCTGCGGTAAAGGCCCAAGAAGAAATAACTGCTAAAGCGAAGGCTTTATTTTTATAAGATCTTCCTCCTTTTTTAACTTGTTTTTTGTGGAGCTTTACAAACATCTTTCCTGCCTTGGTTAAATCTTCATATTCCTTAAATTCTTTTTTAGATAATTTGTCAAATATCTTTTTGTATCTTTCATCTAAGCCCCCTGTATCGCAAAGATAAGGAATAGGGACGTCTTCCCTCACATCTCCCTTATAATTTTTTCCATCATAAAAATTTACAATAAATGTCCTAAGCATTCTAACTGTGGGTTCATCATCTGTTTTTCTTCTCTTATCAGCAAAATCCTTTCCCTTTTCTAAAATTCCAATTTCCCATGCCCATTCTCTTAGTCTCCCTGAGGGAGTTAGTTGTTGCTCCCATAATCTATCTCTAAGATCTAAAGATATATTTATGTTAGTGTTCGCAACTTCTGCTACCTCTACCCTCGTAGGGGTATCTAAATTAAAATAAACTCTCACACCATGAACATAATTTGCATGGTTTTTTTCAAAAGCCTGCATTATTGCTACGGCTCTATGCTGTCCCCCTAAAACCTTTAATGGTTTTTCTTTCGGAGTATAATCTGTGTTGTAATCAATAATTATATCTGAAAATTGTCTTCCTTCTTTTGCATCAGAAATCATGTCTTTAAATGCAGGGTGATTTTTATTCAATTCCCTGTTCAATCTAAACTCTGGATAATCTGGATCCACAACAGCATTTATGTCTGCTTTTTTGAATACTTCAGAAGCTCGAATATGACATTCAGCATAATATGCTCCTGATTTTTTGTCAAAGAGTATTAATATTCCCTTATTCATTTCTTTTTCAATAGTTTCAATTTTATCATAAAATTTTTCTATTTCTAACAGGGTCTTTTTATCTACATCCTCGATTTCTTTTTGTTTATAAATAAGAAATCTTGAACTTATCTTATCTAAATTTTCCAAAATAAGATTTCTTATTTCTTCAGACATGCTTCCTCTTCTAAATTCTTCAGCCTTAGCTAAGGCTGATCTAAACTTATTCTCTGTTTCATCATCTAATACAATTTGTATTTTTCCCATATATCACCTAAGAAAAAGCTATTTATAAATTTATCCACATATGTGTAAGTGCTACCAAAAAGTTTAAATACTTGCTTTATTACACATATGTGTAACAATCATGGGTTCAATGAACTGAGATGTAAGGGGAGAACAGGTTCCACGTCGGGACGGCAGTCACCAATGATGTGGAATCGTTCCATGATTGTTCCCATCAATTAAAACGGACCCCGAAGGGTCCAGGAACCCACGCAAATGAATTCCAATAATAAGAAAGCAGATGAATATAAAAACCTAACGGAAAAGAAAGAAAAACAATTCAGACTTCCAGTTGGGAAAAAGTATTCACAAGATTGGCACAAATACAATCTTGCCAAATGTAATGAGAAAAGATTATTCATAGAGCTACTTCACGATTTATCTAAAATAATTAAAGAACCAAAATACAATTTTGGAAGACCCCCAATTCCGTTAAAAGACTTATTCTTCTGTGCTGGATTAAAACTTTATACAGGATACTCTGGAAGGAAATTAATGTCGGATGTTCGCGCATCAAAAGAGGCAGGCTACATTTCTACAGCTCCACATTACAATACACTAACAGAATTTTTGGGATGTCCTGCAACATACGATTTATTGTTAAAACTCTTGGTAATTTCTGCCATTCCTTTAAGAAAATTAGAAGATAAATTCAGTCTGGATTCTTCTGGATTTGGAAGTTATCAATATGAAAGATGGCAAAGAGTAAAATGGGGGAGCAAGAAAGGTTTTAGGAATTATCTAAAAGGACACATCTTAATTGGAACAAGAACAAACATAATCTGCAATTGTGAAGTAACTCCTGGAAACTTCTCGGACATAAGACAAGCACCAAGATTAATACTCAAAGCAGCACCTAATTTCGATATGAAGGAAATATCTGGAGATAAAGCATACTCAAGTAAATTAATCCATAGGATAATTCACTCCATTGGAGCAATGCCCTACATCCCTTTCAAACACAACACAAAAGAACCAAAGCCAGAAAATCCAGATATTTGGAACAAGATGTTTTTAATATTTAGAGATAAAAAAGAAGAATTCAAAGAACACTATCACAAAAGAAGTAATGTTGAAACAACTTTCGGAATGATCAAAGTTAGGCTTGGAGAATTCTTGAAATGCAAAACTTTTGATGCTCAAAGAAGTGAACTGGTTATGAAATTTATCTGTCACAATATTTGTTGTCTAATCCAAGAGATGTATGAACATGGAATCAAGATAGATTTCAACAAAGCAAATAAAGTTTACTTTGACCAGAAAGTCCCAAAAGAGCTAAAAACCCGTGACCCGAGAAAATACCAAAATCCCGAAGATAAAGACTTTACGGTCAGCAAAAAATAGAAGGTCTACTTTTCGGGCAACGCCAAATCGTGTCACTATCTCAAAATAAATGTAAATATTTAAATACTAGTTTTGTTTTTAATGATTGCTTTATACAACTTATAGCAATATAAGAGTTAGGACATACAATATATTGTATGTTAACAAAAAAGAGGTGTTTTGTTGAATTCTGAAATATCTCTTTAATCACGTAAAGTTTAAAATAATACAATTAAAATGGATTGTCCGTTTTGTTCGGGTGCTACAAAAGTAACCGATAAAAGAGATTCTCCTTCGGGAGTGAGAAGGAGGAGAGAGTGTAAAAAGTGTAAAAAACGTTTTACGACATATGAAAAATTAAATCGGGCAGATTTTTACGTCGTTAAAAAAGATGGGTCGCGTGAAAAGTATTCGCGTGAAAAATTGGAAACAGGAATTCAAAGAGCTTTTGAAAAACGTCCTGTTCCTAAGGAAAAAATAGAAAAGATGATAAACAAAATAGAGGATAAATTGATGTCCAAGGGTAAAAAAGAGATTTCAAGCAGTTTAATCGGAAGTCTTGTAACAAAAAATATAAAAAAATTGGACAATGTGGCTTACATACGTTTTGCTTCTGTGTATCATGACTTTCAAAATGTCAAAGATTTCAAAAAAGAATTAAAAAGTTTAAAAGACAAAAAATGAGTCCGCAAGAACTTAAACAATTAACAAAATTGGATATAACTGAAAACCAAATTAAAGTTATAAAAGACAAATATTTGAGAGATGCTCCAAGTGTTGAAGCATGGTTAAGAAATGTTTGTCATAATATTGCCTTGGCTGATGTTTTACATTCTGGCGAGGTTAGTGAACATGAGATATTCAAAGACATTTCTTACAAAAAAATTCCCTATGATTCTAGAGGGAAAAATGCTGCGATGTTTCTATTGCATGAAGGCTCTAAAAACAAAGATGAGAAAGACAGAAATTTCTCTAAATTTTTGGAAAACCTTGAATTAATATCAAAAAACAATCCTGAAATTATTTCGGAAACAGAAGAAAAGTTTTACAATCTTTTGTCCAGTTTTAAATTTCTTCCAAATTCTCCTACTCTGATGAATGCCGGGAGAGATTTGCAACAACTTTCTGCTTGCTATGTTTTGCCCGTGGAAGATTCAATGGAAAATATTTATAATTCAGTAAAAAACATGGCTTTAATACATCAAAGTGGAGGGGGAACAGGATTTTCATTCTCTAGGTTAAGACCGAAGGGAGATGTAGTAAAAAGTACAAAAGGTGTTTCTTCGGGCCCTACAACATTTATGCAGATTTTTGACAAATCTACAGATGTAGTTAAGCAAGGAGGAACTAGAAGAGGTGCAAACATGGGCATCCTTCATTATACCCATCCCGATATATTAGAATTCATAGACATGAAAAAAACTCCAGGAGTGATGGAAAACTTTAATGTTTCTGTGACTGTAGATAAGTATTTTATGAATGCTGTTAAAAATAATGAAGAATATGAATTAATAAATCCCAAAGATCAAAAAGTTATGGGTAAACTTAATGCTAAGAATGTTTGGGATAAACTTATCCAAGGTGCATGGGAAACTGGAGATCCAGGGATTATCTTTATTGATAGAATAAATGAAACCGGAAGTAATGCTACTCCTCACTTAGGGATGATTGAATCCACAAATCCTTGCGTTATTGAAGGGACTCTTGTCAACACTCCTTTTGGATATCAACCAGTTGAAAAATTGAAGGAAGGAGATTTTATAAGTACTGTATTTGGAGAAGAACCAATAAAGTCTGTTGAAACTCATGAGAATTTTCCTGTTTTTAGAGTTAAATTTTCTGATGGCGGGGAACAAATAGTGACTGCTGCGCATAGATATCTTGCAATTAAAAAGGGTAGCCATAACAAAAAATTACAAGACCTTCGACTTGATGAGCTTGAAGCAGGTGATTATGTAAGAGTTGATCCAACAAAAATAAAGCAAAATTCTCCTGAAAAATATCTTTATGGGTTAAAAAGAGGGGTATTGTTGGGAGAGGGGTGTTTTACACAAAAATCTTATGAGAAAAATTTTGTAAAAATAGCATCTAATATAGAAGATGAAAATTACAATAACAATGTTAAAAAACTTTTTTCTAAATTTAATTTTAGAAAAGATGATATAAGTAAAAATAGTAAGACAGTAAATATGGTTATGGGTAAAGGACAATCTGTTTTACAAAGACTTAATTTAACACCAGCGTATTCTTATGAGAAAAATTTTGAGATAACTCAAGTGAATACATTTGAAGAGGCACTTGGAATATTAGACGGACTTCTTGCAACAGATGGAGATGTTCTGCTCAAATCAAACCATCCACAAATAAGGTTTACAACCAGCTCAAAAGGTTTGGCACAAAATATAAGGAGACTTCTATTAATGATGGGGTGTCACGGAAGAATAACTCAAAGTTTCTATGACGATGGAGGAATTATTGACGGAAGAAAAATAAAAAGAAAAAACTTTAGATACAGCATCTGTGTTTCTGGAAGTAGTGCTGGAATTTATGCTGAAAAATCTAAATTATCAAAAATACACCCAAAAAAAGGTAAAAAGTTAAAAAAAATAATAAAAAATTGGATGACTACAGGAAATACATGGAAAGCGAAAATACTTTCCATTGAACCTGCAGGTTTTTCTAAAGTATATGACCTTTATTGCGAAGCAAGCGATACTTGGATTACCGATGGTTATGTTCAGCGTGGCTGCGGAGAACAACCCTTGTTGCCTTATGAACCTTGTAATCTAGGAAGCATTAATCTTTCTAAATTTGTTAAGAATCCTTTAACTGAAAATGCAGAATTTGATTTTGATGCATTAAAGGAGTGCGTAAATACATGCACTCATTTTTTAGATAATGTTATAGATGTGAATAATTACCCTATTCCAGAGATTGAAAAAATGGCTAAAACCAATAGACGCATTGGTTTAGGGGTGATGGGTTGGGCGGAATCTTTGGTGATGTTAGGCATTCCTTACAACTCTCCTGATGCTTTAAAAAAGGCGGAAGAAATCATGGAATTCATAAATGTTTCGTGTATGCGTGCTTCTGAAAAACTTGCCGATGATAGAGGTATATTTCCTTCATGGAAAGGTTCTATTTACGACAAAAATAGTCCACATTTTCGCGGGCAAGAACACTTCCCAAGACATTCGGCAAGAACAACAATTGCTCCAACCGGAACAATAGGCATAGCTGCAGGTTTGCAAGGGGCAGGGATAGAACCATTTTTTGCAATTGTTTATACAAGATATAATGCTAAAGGTTTAGATGCTTTGAAAAATAATGAAAAGCCAAAAGATGAAGATACATTTTTTGAAGTAAATCCCTTATTTGGAGAGATAGCAAAAGAAAATGATTATTTTGGTTTTAAGAAAGAGGAACTCTATAAAAAAATAGAGGATAATCACAAATCTGTAAAAGGGATAGAAGAAATTCCTAGAAATATTCAAGAATTGTTTTATAATTCTCATGATTTGAACCCAAGAGAACATGTTTTGATGCAGTGTGCATTCCAAAAACATACAGATAATGCTGTTTCTAAAACTGTAAATTTGAAAAACCAGGCAAAAGTAAAAGATGTTGAAGAGGTTTATATGTTGGCATATGAAAACGGTGCAAAGGGCGTCACTATTTACAGGGATGGAAGCAAACAATTTCAAGTTTTAAACATAAGTGACAAAAAGAAAGAAGAAGATAAACAAAAAATTGAAATGGACCCTTTATATGTCCCTTCTTTTGCACCCGCAGTAAAACTACGTCAACAAAGCCCTTATGGAAATATACATATGCAAATAATTGTTGATCCAAAAAATGATTATTCTCCAATTGAAGTTTTCGCTCAACTCGGAAATGCAGGTAGTGAGGAAGCTGCATTAATGGAAGCTCTTGGAAGGTTGACTTCTATGTGGTTAAGAAAACGCCAGCCCATAGAACAAGTCATTTCTCAGTTAAAAGATATAGGTTCAGGAACTGGGATTGCTACTCGTGACGGCGGTGTTCATAGCCTGCCCATGGGTTTTGCAAGAGGTTTGATGAAGTTTGTCACAGCAAAAGAAATGTTTGGAATAGGAAGATTATTATTAGGAGAGGTTGATTATGAAGAGGTGGATAAAAGGATAGCAGACTATTTACGTACAGGAAAAGACCCTTTTGAAAAAGAGAAAATGTCCGAAGAATTATCCGATTTTAACACTTCAAAACATAATAATGGAAATGGACTTTTTTCTCAACGTTGCCCTGATTGTGGTTCAAATTTAGCGATGGAAGAAGGTTGTCAGAAGTGTTATGGTTGCGGGTATTCAAAGTGTTGAACATCAAATTATATTAATTCTTAAATACAAATTTATATAAAAAATAAAATCTTTTTATTGTCATGAAATCAGGCAAATCGGGACTTGGATTAGTTCAGGTGTTTTGGGGTAATGGCAA
The DNA here is from genome assembly GCA_964530945.1 of Candidatus Woesearchaeota archaeon. Taxonomy (GTDB): domain Archaea; phylum Nanobdellota; class Nanobdellia; order Pacearchaeales; family GW2011-AR1; genus ASMP01. Next base: position 20,752 of record CAZHCJ010000006.1, read on the forward strand.
GGGAAAAACTACTTCGGCGCTTGGCACTGCTTTACGTGCTTGTGGAAACAATTTCAATGTGCATCTTGTCCAATTCATGAAAAACGGGGCTGAAAGTTTAGAAGAAGAAATTCCTGGTGAAATTCACGCACTGAAAAAGTTTTCAAACTTTAACCATAAACGTTTCGGAATTGATGGTTGGGTTGTAAACAAGCCAACAAAAAACCAAATCAAAGCGTGCAAAGAAGCATTAAAACATGTTAAAGATGTTTTGAATAAACCTGGGACAGATATTCTAATTGCCGATGAAATACTTTATGCTGTTCAACTTGGGCTTTTGACCGAAGAAGAAATTATTGAAATTATTGAAAACAAGCCAAAAAATGTTGAAATCATATTAACAGGGAGCCACAAACCTTTGGAAAAAATTTTTAAACATGCCGACCTCATCTCGGAGATAAGAAAAATGAAACATCCTTACGATAAAGGCATAATGGCTAGGAAAGGACTGGAGTTTTAAATGATAGTCTGGATATTTGCATTATTAGATTTATTGGTTTTAACAACGATAACTATTACACATTTTAGCATTGCTCAACCCCTATATTTACTTATTCTCTCCATTGTGTACCTAAGCATCAAAGGTGCGATGTTCTTTCCTGAACCTATGAGCATTATAGATACATTTTTTGCATTTTACATCTTGTTATTGGTATTTGGATTAAATATCACTTTATTATATTATCTTGCTGCTTTTTGGTTTTTGTACAAATTGATTTTTACACTGGTTGGTTGAAAATAGTGATTGATTGAACAAATCTTTATAAAATATTTTTTATATCTTAGAAAATGATAATTGGGCTTACTGGAACGCTCGGTGCAGGAAAAACAGAGGTGGCTAATATCCTTAAAGAGAAAGGCTTCAAACATCTTTCCGTTAGAGAGTTTCTTTATGAAAAACTTGATGAAAGAGGATTGGAGCACACAAGAGACAACTTGGTAGAACTTGCAAACAAACTTCGTGAGAAAAACTCTCCAAGCTATCTCGTTGAAAAACTTTTTGAAAAAGCTAACGAATTTGGAGGCCATAGCATTATAGAAAGCATACGAACTGTTGGAGAAGTAGAGGCTTTGAGAAAAAAAGGGGATTTTGTTCTGATTGCCGTTGATGCAGAGCCAATGACTCGTTACAAAAGGGCATTTGTTAGAGGTGGAAAAACAGATAATATAAGCTTTGATCAATTTATGAAAGATGAGGAAAGAGAAATGAGTTCTAATGATTCAAACAAGCAAAATCTCAAGGCATGCATTGAATGTGCAGATGTGAAGATTACAAACAACGGCTCTCTTGAAGAGCTAAAGAAAGATGTAGATAAGATACTTGAAAAGTTTGAGATTGAAAAGAAATATTTTGATTCTGAAAGAGTTGGAAAAAGAAAAGACTACATCTCTTGGGACGATTATTTTATGGGTGTTGCATTGCTTTCTGCCCAAAGAAGCAAAGACCCTAGCACTCAAACCGGAGCGTGTATAGTAAACCCTGATAATATAATTGTTGGAACGGGTTATAATGGTTTTCCAATAGGTTGTTCTGATGATTCTTTGCCTTGGGCGAGAGAAGGCAAACCTCTAGAAACAAAATATCCTTTTGTTTGTCACGGAGAACTTAACGCAATATTGAATAGTTCAACTGATTTAAAGAATTGTAGAATTTACACTCCGTTAGTACCTTGTGGGGAGTGCGCTAAAGCAATAATTCAATCTGGAATAAAAGAAGTGATTTACATCTCTGATAAACATGCAAAACTTGATTTGTTCAAGGCAGCAAAGATAATGTTTGACCAAGCAGGAATTGTTTATCGGAAGCATGTTCCTAATGTAAATGAAATTGTTCTTGATTTCTCTGAAGAAAAAGTTTAAGGTATATTTTTTAGCACATATTTATTTATAAAAACAAATTGATATATTCTTGTATGGGAAAGGGGCTTTCAGATTTGGATCATGTTAGTGTTAAATTAAAAAGTGGTGGTGAAGTTATTGCTCTTGACACAGGTGCAGTAATTGATGCTGAAGCCGAGGCCATGTTGCAAGCATTACATTCTCGTTCTACAGGCGGTTTAAGACATCATTTGGAAGTTTTGGAAAAAACAGGTGCAGAAGATTTTATGGATAGGTTTTATGTTGGTTACGGGCATAAATCTATCGGAGATTGTGGAACAACAACAGTTTTTATTGAAGGGGTTTCTATGCTTGTTGCAAAAGCAGTGCAAGACAACCCGCTTTATTCTGGACAAGAAGCATCAACAAGATATGTTGATTTTTCCGAACAACTTTTTATAGATCCTACTGAAAGTGCTGAAGGAGAAAGAATTTTAGAAATGCAACGAGATTTTTATCTTTCTGCTCAAGAACCTACTCGTACACGTTTGAAAGAATCACATCCAAAACAAGAAGGAGAAAAAGATAAAACTTACGAGAAAGCCATTAATGCTCGGGCTTTTGACATTACCCGGAGCCTTCTTCCTGCAGGTGCTTCCACAAATCTTGCTTGGCACACTAATCTAAGGCAAGCAGCAGACAAGTTGCTTTTCTTAAGAAACCACCCTCTTGGAGAGGTGAGAGAAGTGGCAAGAGGCCTTGAGGAAGCTTTCGATAGAAAGTATCCTAATTCATTTGGACATAAAAGATATCCTGGAACAGAAGAATATCAAAAAGTGATTGCTGAAAATTATTTCTATCACGACCCAAACTCACCTGTTGATCCAGTAGTAGATTTTAGTAGATTGGATTTAGATTTGCTTGTGAACTTTAAAGATGTGTTTGAGAATAGATCTCCAAAAACTGAATTGCCAAGATTTTTAGGGCAATTAGGAACAATTGATGCAAAATTCCAATTAGATTTTGGTTCTTTTAGAGATATACAAAGACACAGGGCAATTAACCAGAGAATGCCTTTGTTAACGAGTAAATTAGGTTTCAACCAATGGTATATTGATAACTTTCCTGAAGAAGTAAGAGAGAAGTTGCCAGAACATCTTTATGATGTCAGCAAAGGAATTATTGGTTTAGGGGTTTCTCCAGAAGACGCACAATACTTTTTGCCAATGGGATACCACACCTCCAATAAATTCACGGGAGACATTCCCGGAACTATCTATATGGTTGAGCTGAGAGATTCCAGATTTGTCCACCCCACACTTCAAAGAGTTGCACATAGTATTGGAGAACAAATAACAGGCACTTTAGGAATACCTATTCATGTTGATTCTGAATCCAATAGATTTGATGTTAAAAGAGGGGAGCACGATATAACTCTGAAAGATTAAGATGTCTAGGGAAAGAGGTGTATTGATTGTTATTGAAGGGGCAGATGGCTCAGGTAAAAAAACACAAACAGAGATGCTTGTCGATAGACTTAATACTGAAGGTTTTCCTGCTGAAAAAATGAGTTTTCCTCGTTATTACACTCCTACCGGAAGAATAATTAGCCAGTGTTATCTTGGAAAAGAAAGGACTCCTGAAGAGGGAGATGTTGCTTGGTTCGGGGATGCAAATTCTGTGGATCCGCTTTTAGCTTCTTTGTTTTATGCAGCAGATAGATATGCTGCAGTTCCTGAAATGATGGCAATATTAGAATCTGGAACCCATCTAATATTAGATAGATATTATCAATCTAACATGGCTCACCAAGGAGGAAAGATTCCTGACCGAGATAAGAGACTTGATTTTTTCCAGAGACTGGGAAACATAGAGCTTATGAGCCTAGGTATTCCTCGAGAAGATAGAGTTATTTTCTTATTTGTTCCTGGAGAGGTTTCGAAAGAATTGAGAAAAGATAGGGAAGATAGTGATGGACACGAAAACAGCCCTCATCATTTAAGAAATGCGGTGAATGTTTATGAAGATCTTGCTTCAATTCACGAAACATGGGAAAGAGTAGATTGTGCACCTGATGGAACTATTGATTCTTTGAGGTCGCTTGAAGATATTCATGAAGATGTTTATGATATAGCTATGAGAACCATAAAGTGGACTAAAGGAGAAAATGTATATTATAGAGAATAATTTAACCCTAAAATAACAGAAAACTTTTATAAACCTTAATTTTTTCTTTGAATGCATGGTTACAGAATTAACTCAAAAAGATTTTGATGATTTCCTTAAAGAGAATGAAAACGTACTTGTGGACTTTTGGGCAGATTGGTGTATGCCGTGCATAATGATGGCGCCTGTTGTTGAAGAATTGAGCAAGAAAATGGATGATGTTGAGTTTGCCAAAGTTGATGTCAGCGAAAACCAAGCCTTGGCAAGCAAGTTCAATGTAAGCTCAATACCTAACTTTATTCTTTTCCAAAACGGAAAACCTAAAGAACGTTTTGTAGGCGCGATGCCAATCGAAGATTTTGAAGAGAGAATAAAATCAAGTCTTTAAATTGTTTAGATAAATTGTTTAGATAAACAGTTTAGGTAAACTTTTTAGATTTCAATTTTTGCTGTTCTGGATAACTTTTTAAACATAAATTTACTTAACTTTTTGTAAGATTGTTCTGGTCTCGTAGCTCAGCCTGGCAGAGCACTAGGCTTTTAACCTAGGTGTCGGGGGTTCAAATCCCTCCGGGACCATTCTTTTAGTTAATATCCCAATACAAAATATCCAAAAGGTTTATAAACCAAATTTTTGTTTCTTTTATTATCGGGAAGTTGTTAAAGTAAGTTTTATGAAATAAATCCTATGCCAAACCTATAAAATCCCACCTTTGTACAAAAATGCACATTCTACAGCCGAAACATATAAAACTTGATGAGAAAGAGACAGAGAAACTCCTAAATGATTTGAACATTTCTAAAGCCCAATTACCAAAGATTCTTTCAAGCGATCCTGCTTTGCCAGAAAATTGTAAAGTTGGAGACGTGATAAAAATCGAAAGAAAAGAAGGCAATAAAGTAAATCTATATTACAGAGTGGTGGTTTAATTGATGGACACATTAAAAAAAGATAATCATTTGATAGTTCGTAAATACTTGGAAGAGCATTCTTTAGTTGAATCTAACATTATTTCTTTTAATAACTTTGTTGAAAAAAAGATGCAAGAAATTGTGGATGAAATATCTGGGGGAATCAACAATGAGGATTTTGAAATTACATTAGGAAAAATACAGGTTAAGAAACCCATAGCCATAGAAGCGGACGGGAGCAAATCCAGAATAACTCCTCAGGAAGCAAAGCTTCGTAATCTCACTTATGCCGCCCCTGTAACGTTAGAAATAACAGTTAAAAAAGAAGATCAAATAGATGCAGAGAATGTTGAAATCGGGCGCATCCCTGTGATGGTTAAAAGCAAAGCGTGTAACACCCATGGCATGTCTAAGGAAGAACTTGTTGAGAGTTTCCACGACCCTCTCGACCCTGGAGGCTATTTCATAATTAAAGGTAATGAAAGAGTTATGATTATGGCTGAAGACCTTGCTGAAAATCAACCGTTTATAGATACAGACAAGAAAGGCAATCTAAACCTAAAACTATTCTCATTAAAAGGAACTTACAGAATTCCTATAACTATTAATGAAAACAAAGAAGGAATAATAAACACTAGTTTTTCAAAATTCAAAGATGTTCCTGCAGTAGTTTTGCTTAAGGCTTTAGGCATGGTTAAGGAATCAGACATACAAAAATACATACAACAAGAAACAGACTCAGTCATTGTTAATCTTTATGATTTTACAAATATCGCGACAAAAGAAGATGCAATGATGTACATTTCAGAGAAAACAAATCTTCACGGGACTAAAGAAGAAGTTCTTGAAAGAGTCGAACAACGTATAGATTCTTATTTTCTACCACATATTGGAACAGATAAGGAAGATAGGCAAAAAAAGTCTGTGACATTATGTAAATTGATAAAACAATTTTTACTTGCTAAGAGAAATCCTAAATTGAGAACAGATAAAGACCATTATGCCAACAAACGTGTTAGACTTTCTGGAGACCTACTCTCAACGCTGTTCAGAGTTAATCTTGGAATTTTAATTCGTGATATCCAATATTCTATACAAAAATCTACTAAACGTAGAAAGTTTTTCTCTATAAAAATCATTGCAAAATCCACTTTATTTTCGCATAGAGTTGAGAGCGCAATTGCTACAGGGAGCTGGACAGGAGAGCGTTCAGGGATTACACAAAACATGGATAAAACAAATTATCTGGCAACAATTTCACAATTACAAAGAGTTTCTTCTATGCTGCCTAGCGATCAAGAAAACTTTTGGGCAAGGACATTGCATCCCACACATTATGGAAGATTTTGTCCTATTGAAACCCCTGAAGGAACAGAAATTGGACTGAGAAAAAATCTCTCTATTTTGAGCAAAGTTTCAACTAGAGTTGAACTCGGCCCTGAAGAGCTTATGGAAGATTTGAAAAAACACGGGTTGGATATTGAAGGAAAAGAAGGGCGTGAAGTTTTCTTTAATGGAAGGTTTATTGGAAGTGTTACAAATCAAGAAGCGTTTGTTAAAGAGATAAGGGAAAAACGTCGTGAAGAAGGTTTTCCAACACAAATGAATATAGTTAACGATGATTATTTTGAAAATGTAACTATTTCCACAGAGCCAGGGAGGGTCTTAAGACCTTTGATAATCATTGACAATGGCGTTCCAAGATTGAAAGATGAACACCTCCTAAAACTTGAACAGAGTGAGATGAAGTGGAACGAGCTTGTTCGACAGGGAATTATTGAATATTTGGATGCCGCCGAAGAAGAAAGCGCTCTCGTGGCGTTATATAAAGAAGAGATAACTCCTGAACACACTCATTTGGAGCTTGACCCTACCGATATGTTCGGGGTTGTTACAAGTTTAGTTCCTTATGGAAATCACGACCAAAGTTCTAGGCTGAATAGAGGAAGTAAAACGCAAAAGCAGGCTTTAGGGTTGTATAGTGCAAACTATTTGGCAAGAATTGATACCGATGTTTCCATATTACAATACCCTCAAAAACCTATTGTGAGAAGTTATGTTTATGACACCCTAAATACATACCCTGCAGGACAAAATCTTGTTGTTGCGATAATGACTTATGAAGGTTATAATATGGAAGATGCTTTAGTTTTCAATAAAGGAAGTTTGGACAGGGGAGTTGGAAGAAGCTTCTATTTCAGACCTTATAGTGCTGTCGAGATGAATTATGCAGGAGGATTGAAAGATGATATAGAAATCCCTGATAAAGATACTTCAGGATATAGAGTTGAAGAAAGTTATAAATTCTTGGAGGAAGATGGGATTGTTTATCCTGAAGCAGAGGTTGATGAAGGCGAAGTATTGATAGGTAAAACCTCGCCGCCAAAATTCCTTTCTGAGGCAAGAGAAATCTCTGTTAGAACAAAGAAAGAATCTAGTGTTACAATGAAGCAAGAAGAGAAAGGAACTGTTGAAGGAGTCATAATTACTGAAGACCATGATGGAAATAAAATTGTCCAGGTTAAAACCCGTGATCATAGAATTCCCGAGTTGGGAGATAAATTTGCAACAAGCCATGGGCAAAAAGGGGTTATTGGGATGGTTGTCGAAGAAGAAAATGTTCCATTCACTTCAAAAGGAATACGTCCCGATATAATGTTTAACCCTCACGGATTGCCAAGCCGTATGACGGTAGGATATCTTTTAGAGCTCTTGGCAGGAAAAGTAGGTTGTGTTAGTGGAAAGATTGTCGATGGTACTTCTTTTTCTGGAACAAGCAAAAAAGAACTTGAAGAATCACTTAAAGAAGCAGGTTTTAGATTTGATGGGAAAGAAACTATGTATAATGGAATCACAGGAAAGAAAATGGAAGCGAAAATATTTGTAGGTAACCTTTATTATCTTAAACTTAAATACATGGTGGGAAATAAAATGCACGGTCGCGCTTCAGGAAAAGTTGCTTTACTTACCCGTCAACCAATAGAAGGACGCTCTCGTGGTGGAGCATTGAGGTTAGGAGAGATGGAACAACAAGCACTAGTCGCTCACGGCGCATCTTTATTGTTAAAAGAAAGATATGATTCGGACAAGGTTGTCTTGCCTATTTGTATAAAGTGTGGGGGAATAGCTTTGGAAGATAATATTCGTGGTAAAATAGAGTGCCAAATTTGCAAAAGCGAAGAAGTTGAACCTGTAGAAGTTTCTTACGCATTCAAACTCCTTATAGAAGAGCTTCAAGGTCTGCACTTACATACTAACTTTAAATTAAAGAATAAATACGAATAGTAAAAGTTTTAGATTAAACCAAAAATGCATAACTTAATACGTAAAAAAGTTGGAGAAATTGGATTCCAATTACTTAGCCCTGAAAAGATTAAAAAACTTTCTGTAGCTAAGATAGTAACTCCTGAATTGTATGACATAGATGGTTATCCTGTAGATGGAGGTTTAATGGATTTGCGTCTTGGAGCAATAGACCCTGGTGTGCGCTGTAGAACTTGCGGAGGTAGGCTTAAAGAATGTTTGGGTCATTCAGGAAGTATTGATTTAGCAAGGTCTGTTGTTCATATAAAATATGTGAGAATAATTGAAATTGGTCTTAGGGCATTTTGTCATGAATGCCATAAGCTTATGCTTAGTGCTGATGATTTGAAAAAATATAATCCTACAAAAAGAATTAAACGTGCTAAAGATAGAAGAAAATGCCCTCACTGTAAATCTCCTCACGAGCGTGTTCGTTTAGAAAAACCTACTTCTTTTAGACGTGGTAAAAAAAGACTCTTCCCGACAGAGGTAAGAGATATTTTAAGTCAAATTCCAGATGATGAATTGAAGAAAATAAATATGGATCCTAAAAATTTTAGACCAGAATGGGCAATACTTACTTCATTGCTTGTTCCTCCTGTGACTGTGAGGCCTAGCATCATCCTTGAATCAGGGGAGAGAAGCGAAGACGACTTAACGCATAAACTTTCAGATATAATCCGTGCTAATCAAAGACTTTGGGAAAATCTTAATGCTGGAGCTCCGGAAGTTATTATTGAAGATCTCTGGGATTTGTTGCAATTTCATATAACGACTTTCTTCGACAACTCGGTATCTAAGATACCTCCTGCACGTCATCGTTCAGGGCAACCTTTGAAAACGATTACAGAGAGGATTAAAGGTAAGGAAGGAAGAATAAGAAAGAACCTCGCTGGAAAAAGAGTGAATTACTCTGGTCGTACGGTTATTTCTCCTGACCCTGCAATAGGAATTAACGAGGTAGGAATTCCGTATGAGATTGCAAAAGTAGTAACTGTTGCAGAAACAGTTAATGATATAAATACTGAAAAGATAAAAAAATTGATTCTTAATGGTGATAAATATCCTGGGGCGAATTATATAATCAGGCCTGATGGTCGTAGAAAGAAAATTACTGAAGAACTTAGAGAAGAAATCATTGAAGAGATAGAGCCAGGATATAAAGTTGAAAGACATCTTCAAGATGGAGATATATTATTATTCAATCGTCATCCAAGTTTGCATAGAGGTAGTTTGATGGCGCATTACGTGCGTGTTTTGCACGGGAGAACTTTCAGATTGCATCCTGCTGTTGCAGCCCCTTATAATGCAGATTTTGATGGGGATGAAATGAACATTCATAGTCCCCAGACTGAAGAAGCGCGTGCGGAAGCAAAAGTTCTTTTGGAAGTTAAGAAGAATTTAATCTCTCCAAAAAATAACACTAACTGGATTGGATGTATTCAAGATGCAGTGACCGGAGGATATTTACTTGGATTAGGAGAATTTAGCAAAGAACAAGCAAACCAAATTCTTTATCGTTCTGGTTCAGAAGAATTCTTTGACAAAAAGAGTGTATCTGGAATAGAAATCTTTAGTAAAATACTCCCAAAAATTGATTTCTCAAACGATAGTGTTAAGATAAAGGATGGAAAAATTAGTAAAGGCATAATTGATAAAAATTTATTTGGAGATGAAGATGGAAAGCTCGTTAAAACAATAGACCAAAAATACGGAAGAAACATAGCATTTGACACAATCAAGAGTGCTTTCAATTTAGGTAAAAATTATCTGACAGAGAGGGGGATTACTATTGCTTTAGAAGATTTTGATGTTGAAGAGGAAGTTATTGAAGAAAGTGAGGATATAATTAAGAAAGCTGAGGAAAAAACTAAGAAGATGATTCAGGATTACAATGAAGGCAAACTTGAAGTAATTCAAGGAAAATCAAAGGAAGAATCTCGTGAGATAAAAATTCTTCAGGTTCTTAACGAAGTGAGAACGAAAATCGGAGAAATTGTTAAACGTGAATTCCCAGAAGATAATCCCGTAACGCACATGATTCGCTCTGGAGGAAAAGGAAGTATTCTTAACATAACTCAAATGGCCTGTTGTGTTGGGCAACAAGATTTAGAAGGTAAAAGAATTGATATTGGTTTCAACGACCGTACCCTATCATTTTTCAAACGTGGAGATCTTTCCCCTGAATCTAGAGGATTTATTAGAAGCCCTTTTAACAAAGGACTAAGGCCAGATGAATTTTTCTTCCAGGCTATGACTGGACGTTCATCTTTGATGGATACTGCCTTGCGTACGCCTCGCTCAGGTTATTTGTATAGACGTTTAGCGAATGCATTACAAGATTTAAGAAAAGAGTATGATGGCACGATTAGAGATAGCAATAATAATATCATACAATTTATTTATGGAGATGATGGCTTGGATGTTTCTAAACTTCATACTCAAGGACAAATGGACGCTGGAGAAGCAATAGGCATTGTTACTAGTCAGAGTTTTGGGGAGCCTTCCACTCAAATGGTTTTAAGAACATTCCATTTTGCAGGGGTTAGTGAAATGCAGGTTACCCAAGGACTGCCCAGGTTAATTGAGATATTTGATGCACGTAAAAAACCGAGCTCACCAAAGATGGAAATATATCTTAAGGGCAAATATAATAATGAAAAAGACGCTCGAATTTTTGCAGAGAAACTAAAAGAATTCCAGGTAAGCGATATCACTTCGGAGATAAACCTGGATTTTTCAAACAAACAAATAGAATTAGTGATAGATAAAGGAGGGATAAAACAGAGTCACCTAACATCTAAAGATGTCGTCGATAAACTCAAAAAATTGGGTTATAAGGCCCGTGAGCTTACTCATTCGATTGCAATAGATTCATCAGATAAAAGTTTCAGAGAGATATACCAACTTAAAGAGAAAGTTAAGAAAACAATAATCTCAGGGATTAAAGGAATACGCCAAGTACTTATTGTTAAGCGTGACCGCGATTATGTTATTATGACTCTTGGAACCAACTTAAAGAAAGTTTTGAAAATGGAAGAAGTCAATCCTGACAAACTTGTTTCAAACGATATCCATGAGATTGCCAGAGTTTTTGGAATTGAAGCGGCTAGAGAATTAATCATAAATGAAATTCAAGAAGTTTTAAACACTCAGGGTTTGGACATAGATAAACGTCATTTGAAACTCATCTCTGATGCAATGACAAACCTTGGTGAAGTTAAGGGGGTTACGCGTATAGGAATTATTGCGCAAAAAAGCTCTATACTTGCACGTGCCACTTTTGAAACACCTATAAAACAATTCATTAATGCCACAGTTAAGGGAAACCGTGATAATTTAAGCAGTGTCATTGAAAACATAATTTTGAATCAACCAGTTCCAATAGGTACTGGGTTGCCAGGGTTAGTCGTACAAGTTGTCGGACCCTTAGAAACTTCCGAGAAGAATAAGCCCGTTGCACAAAAAGACATCGTAGAAGAAACTAACAAATAAATGACAAAATACAATAATTGTTATCTTGTTTGTCATGAGCATATTGATGCTGTTAAAGATTTTTTAAATGAATTTTTTGAAGAAATTGAAACAAAATACTCTCATCAAAATTGGATAACTTTTAAAATTCCAAAAAAAGAGTTTCATATAAGTTTGATGAGGGGTCCTGACCAACCCTTAACCCAAAATATGGTTTTTGAAGTTTCATGTAGTTCAATAAAAGAACTAGAAAGTTTTGCTAATGAACATGATCAAGAAACAAAAAGTTTTACTATCACTGAAACGGGTGAGCCGTATATTTATTACTACATCCAAATCTCGGGGCCAAAGAATATTTGCAAGATTGAAATTAACTTTATTGAAAAGAAATAAATAGATTTATAAAACTCCAAAATAAAATTCTATTAGGCTTTTCGCTTAAATCAATTCAAATGGTAAATACAATAGATATGCAAGACTTGAGATACTTGAATTTATTTGAAAAAATTACTCGTGTCAGAACAAGGCATTGTATAAAATATAACAACGCGTTGATTTTTTGTGTTCCAGAAAAACTTATGGCTAAGGCCATAGGAGAGAATGGTAAAAACGTTAAAAAGATGCAAGGAATATTAAATAGAAACATAAAGATAGTCCCGATTCCAGATGGAATTGAAGATGCAGAGAAGTTTATTGAGTCTATTGTTAGTCCAATAACAATTAAAAATGTTGAAGTGAATGAAAATGAAATAGTTGTTAGCGGTGGAAAAAACAAGGCTGTTTTAATTGGGAGAAATAAACGAAGGCTTAATGAAATGCAAAAAATATTAGAATCATTTTTTAAAAAAGATTATAGGGTTGCTTAATATGGAAAAAATCAATTATATATATTATAAAAGAGAGCCTAGAAGATATTATCATAATGGAAGTATTGATGATGTTGTAGGGAGAGATTTAAAAGGATTAGGAGAAGCTGCGTCTGAAGATGGAAATAGGGCTAGAGGGATTCCGAAAAAAACATCTCCGCTAAGATATCTTGGCAAAAACTAATATCAAAAAGCTTTTTAAACTGAATTTAGTAAGTTTTAATAAGATAAATAGGAAAAGGATTGGTTTTGTCTAATCTTTTTCAAAAAAATAAAATGGGATTAAAAAATGCACTGAAATTGAAGAAGAAACGTAAGAAGTTTCGTTGGAAAGACAGAAAACACAAGTCTCGAACTCTTGGTTTGTATGAAAAATCAGACCCTCTGGAAGGCGCGCATCAAGCAAAAGGAATAGTTTTGAAGAAGTTTGAAAAAGAAGCCGCTCAACCTAACTCTGCCATGAGAAAATGTTGCAGAGTTCAATTGACAAAAAATGGAAAAAGTGTTGGAGCTTTCATCCCTGGAGACCAAGGACAAAAGTTTATTGATGAGCACGATGAAGTCCTTATTGAAAGAATCGGGGGAAAGCAAGGACGTGCAAAAGGAGATATTCGTGGAATCAGATGGCAAGTAATTAAAGTTAATGATCAACCTTTACAGAGATTAGTAGAAGGAAAGATTGAGAAAGGAAGAAGATAAAATGCAAAAAACACAAAACGCCAAAATTCCTAATTTCAAGATATTTGGAAAATATGACCTCAGCGATATTGATATTGAAGACCGTGGTTTGAAAAATGCTATAAGCCTCGAACCAAGATTAATGCTGAAAACACACGGGAGACATACAGAAAAATATGGACAAGCAAAGGTTAATGTTGTTGAACGGCTCATAAATCGTTTAGCTGTTGCTGGGCATAGAGGGAAAAAACACAAAATCATTTTAGGACATGTTACAGGAAAGTATGAAAAAAATGCTAAGATAATTCTTGAATCTTTTGATATAATTGAAAAAAGAACTAAGAAAAACCCTGTCCAAGTCTTGATTAAAGCTATTGAAAATTCTGCTCCTAGAGATGAGGTCACGATTATTGAGTATGGAGGGGCTCGATACCCTCAAGCGGTGGATGTTGCGCCCATAAGAAGGGTAAATCTTTCCCTTAGATGGATTATTCAGGGAGCGAGCGATAAAGCATTTAACAAGAAGAAAACTATCTCTCAAGCAATTGCAGATGAAATTATCTTTGCTGCTGAAGAAAATCAAGATAGTTTTGCCCTGAAAAAGAAGATTGATTCTGAACGCCAAGCAGATAGCGCTCGTTAAGCACTTAGATAAAAAGAACGATTCTTAATCCACAAGAAACTTTATAAATAGTTTTTTTCTTGAATAAATATCTCTTTTTCAAGAGAGGGAGTTTTAAGGTATGGCAGAAAATGCAGGAAAAAAGATAAGAGAATTAATGAATCACCAAGATAAAATTCGTAACATAGCGATTGCCGCCCATATCGACCATGGGAAAACAACTTTCTCAGATAATCTTCTTGCTGGCGCAGGGATGATGTCTGAGGAGCTTGCAGGAAAGCAACGTGCTCTGGATTTTCACGAAGACGAAGCTAGTAGAGGAATAACGATCGATTCTGCTTCGGTAAGTATGATTCACAAAATTGAAGGCGAAAATCATTTAATTAATTTAATTGATACTCCTGGGCATGTTGATTTTGGAGGAGATGTTACTAGAGCAATGAGGGCTGTAGATGGATGTATAGTTTTAACCTGTGCTGTTGAAGGAGTCATGCCTCAAACCGAGACGGTTGTAAGACAAGCACTTAAAGAACTTGTTAAACCGGTACTTTTCATAAACAAAGTTGACCGTTTGATAAAAGAAGTTAAGCTTACCCCTGAAGAGATGCAAGAGCGCTTTGTTAAAATAATTAATCATGTAAATCAGCTTATTGAAAATATTGCTCCAAAAGAATATAAGGAGAAATGGAAAGTGAGTGTAAGTGATGGAAGCGTGGCTTTTGGAAGTGCATTCCATAATTGGGCATTGAGTTTTCCATATATGAAAGCTAAAGGATTGACCTTCAAAGATATTATTGATGCTTATAAGGGAGAAGATGAAAAGTACAAGGAACTTGCAAAGAAGGCACCAATACATGAAGTTGTACTGAACATGGTCATAAGACACCATCCAAATCCGATAGATGCTCAAAAATACCGTATTCCTAAAATCTGGCATGGAGACGAAAATACTGAACTAGGAAAAGATTTAGTTAATTGTAACCCTAAAGGTGAACCTGTGTTCATTCCAATTAAGATTGTAGTGGATAAGCACGCTGGAGAGATTGCTGCAGGGCGTTTATTTTCAGGAAGTATCAAACAAGGAGATGAGGTTTACATGAACCTGGCAAAAAGAAAGGTGCGTGTTCAACAAGTTTCCGTTTACAAAGGTGCTCAAAGAGTTGTTGTGGATGAGGTTACTGCAGGCAATATTGTTGGAGTTGTTGGACTGAAAGATGTGTTTGCTGGAGAAACTGTCAGCCGTAAACCTATTGAACCTTTTGAGGCAATTAAACATCTTTTTGAACCGGTTGTGACAAAATCTATTGAGGCTAAAAAAGCCGCTGATTTGCCAAAGCTGATTGAAGTTTTGAAACAAATTAGAAAAGAAGATCCTTCTATTGCTGTAGATATTAATGAAGACACTGGAGAAAGCCTGATTAGTGGAATGGGAGAACTACATTTAGAAATTATTGAGAACCGTATTAAAACTGAAAAAGGTTTAGATGTGAAAACTTCTCCTCCAATAATTGTTTATAGAGAAACTGTAGGAAAAGAGAGCCCTGCTGTTGAAGGCCGTAGTCCAAATAAACACAATAGCTTCTTTATGAGAGTTGAACCTTTGGAAGAAGATGTTTATCAAGCAATAAAATCGGGAGATTTGAGTGAAGGAAGAATTAAGAAAAAAAGTGATGCTGTTGCCGAAAAGCTTCGTGAGCTGGGTTGGGATGGAGATAGTATTAGGAACGTTAGAGATATTTACAAAGGAAACATGCTCTTAGATGAAACCCGTGGAGAAGTCCATATTGGAGAAGTAATTGAAATGATTATGGATGCTTTTGAAATGGTTATGGATCAAGGTCCACTGGCTAGAGAGCCTTGTATGAAAGTTAAAATTTCTCTCGTAGATATTAAGCTTCACGAAGATGCGATTCATCGTGGTCCTGCACAGGTTTATCCTGCTGTGCGAGAAGCGATCCAAGATTCTATGCGTAAAGGAAACGCGTTCTTACTCGAACCACTTCAAGTGCATGTTATTGAAAGTCCTGCAAAATTCATGGGCGAAGTCACAAAAATTATTGGAAGTAAGCGCGGCCATATGCTAAATGTTGATCAAGAAGGAATGCAAACAGAAATAAAGGCAAAGTTACCTGTTGCGGAGATGATAGGATGGAGTAACGACTTGCGTTCAGCCACCGAAGGTCGTGGAACAAGTTCCATTTTGGATCAATTGTTTGAAAAAGTTCCAGCTTCTCTAGAAGGCGAAGTTATTAGAAACATTCGTGATAGAAAAGGTTTGAGTGAGAACCAGTAGTTTTAGTACAATTAATTTTTTAAACATCCTTTTATCTGAAAGTTTATGGGAAAAACTCTTGCGGCTTTGATTTTGGCAGGAGGTGCATTATTCGGTTCTACGCAAGAAGTTAAAGCACAGAAAGTTGATTTTATTAATTCTAAATTTAAAGCCGGGCAAGTAGTTAAAGAATTATCTAGCAGTGTTCGTTTTGATGAGGACATAATGTATGGTATTAGAGTAACGGAAGAAAGAAATCCTGCAATGTATTTTGAGATGGGGATGATGCCTACCACCCTTAGAGTTCGTGGTCAACTTAACCAAGATGAACGGATGATTTATTCTACATTTGGATTTGGGGTGAAACTTAACTTAACAGATAATTTCTCGGCAAGGTTTGGCCCTTCGGTGCACGTGCTTTCGGGAAGCAGAGAAGACATGATAGGTGCTGCTCCAATGTATCAGCCAGTTTTAGATTTGGGACTAGAATCTTCTCACAACTTATTCGGAAGCGAATTAGTTTTTGATCTTACAAAAAGTCTAAGTCTAATTAGGGGGAGCTGGACAGTTCTTAAACAAAAAGCTGGACAACCCGATGGAGAAAGAAATAATATTGATTTTTACTCTCCAACAAAAATTTCAATTGGCGTTAGAAATGAAATTCCTGGAAGTCTAAATGTTGCAACCTCTTGCGGAATAGTTAATTTTGGACCTCTAAAGAAAAGAGGAGAAAATCTTATAAGATTTGGGAACTCTGGAGGGTCAGACCATTATTGTGCTGTTACTTTCAGTGGAAAAGAGAGTGTTCATCCTTATTTAGAATTTTTCTATGCCCCCACAATATTCAGCATATGGAATCCCACAAATGATTTAGACACTCCTGACAACAGATTTGATGGATTTAGACCTCGTAACAACAGAAAAGCGGATTATTTTGCTATAAGGGCGGGAATAGGTTTTGAAAAAGGTCCTTTCGTATTTAGAACAGGTTTGGGTTATCATCATGCATCTTTGTCTGGATATGGTTTACCTGTTGAGAATGCTTCAAGTTTTACTCTTGAGGGGGAAATCTTGACAAGAATTTTTAATGGAGGAGGACTTTCATTAGATTTAAAATTAAATGGGGCACTTGGGGGGACTATGAAAAAAATAGGAAAACCAATGTATATCCCATTGTCTGCAGGTCTGGAATTCTCTCTTGAAGAACAATGATTCTTATAAACCTTTATTTTGTTTGAGGAACCTATGACGAGGAAAAATGGTAGACATTATCAAAAAGATTTGGAAAGTGTTCCAGAATTTAGAATAGGTTATAGAATAAAAGATCCTAAAACAAGAGAAGTTGTAAAGATGCAATATTTTGATGTTCCTAGAATGTTTAAAAATAAAGAAACTGTTGCAAAACATTCAAACAATCTCTTATTTGGGGAGCTTGGAAATTACGTGGATTTGGTTCAGGAAGCGGTTGTGGCTGATGGCTTATTTGGATATAAAGTTATTGAAAATGGTGAGCGTTTAGTTGATGTTGATGGGAAACCATTAAACGGATTGGGTCTTGACGTTCTTATGATTGAGGAAAGAGAGATTAAAGAAAATATAGATATGTTTGGAGAATAATTCTATATCAACACACTTATCATCATTCCTAAAGCAAACAAAATCAAAAACCAACCAAAGTTAATCTTCTTTGACAATTTCATCAAAATGTGTATGGTTATCAATCCAAATGCAAAACTTGCAAGCAATCCAAAGAGCGCTGTTGAAGAGAAGATACTTATTATTTGATTATAATTTAAAATTAGATTACCGAACAACACAACAGGAAGAGACATTAAGAAAGACATCTTTAATGCCGTAGTGTCGTCGAACTTTCTCAGCATTAGCGTGGCAGTGGTTATTCCGGAACGTGACAAACCTGGCAATGTTGAAAAACCTTGCGCGATGCCCACAATAAACGAATCTCTGTTTTGTAAATCATCCTCGTGTCGAAGATGTTTTCCTTTAGTTTTTTCGTGCGGATAATTTTTTAATTGAACTATTCCCGTGAGTAAAAGCAAAAAACCAACAGCAAAAGATATTGCTTTTCCAGTAAGCTCAAAACTTTCAAAAATTGTGATTGTAATCAAAATTAGCAAACCTATAAATGCGGTTACTATTGTGGAAACCAAAATAAAATTGAAAACTACAAGTTCGTGATCATGCATTTTTTTATAACGAAACGCTGTTTCAATCAATTCGCGAACATCATGATGGAAGTAAACTGCCGCGGCAAGAAAAGTCCCTAAATGAAGGAACAATGCAGCCTGAATCAATATTCCGACGTCAGTGATTCCGAAGAAATTTGACATGATTAAAACTGTGAAGCCACTAGAACTTACCGGGAGCCATTCGAGTATTCCTTGTACAATTCCCAAAATTAAATATTGTATTGCATCTAATACCATCTTTCTTTTTTGAATAAAGAAGATTATAATTTTAAACTTAATGGAAAATGTAACTGAAAATTTTCAAGCATAAATATTTCTAAGACTTGACGTTCTTTGTTACCTTAATTGGTCTTATTTCTTGTTCTTAGAGAATTTTTAGATTATCTCCCATAACCGAAAAGTTTATAAGGTTACACAAGTTACATATTAAAGTAAGTAAATGTAACCAAAATAACCTATGAAAACAGATTTTAATTTTGAGCAGGAAATAGAAGATGTCTTTAGTGGAAACATCTACAAAAAAATAGGTCTAAAAGATGACCCTTTCACAATAGACCCAAAAGACAAGGTTAAATTATTTGTGGATAGGAAAGAATCTTTTAACAAGTTGCTTCGGGGGATAAGAAACTTAAACTCTGGCTCACAGCCACACATAGCAGTTTTAGGAAATCATGGGATTGGAAAAACCCATTTTATTGAATTTGCTTATGAGATATTACAGGAGAATAAAGATAAAATTGGAGTTGATAAATTATATTATGTAAAAGGGAAAAAAGGATTTAAGGATTATTTCTTAAAGGAAGGAATTGATAAATCGGAGATTGTTAATTTTCTAAAAGAAAATCCCTCTAAAAAAGTTTTAATTTTCTTTGATGATATTGATATTATTCTTAAAAGATATACCGAGCAGATGATTACTATTTTTGAATTGTGCTCAGATTGTATAATAGGGACTTGGGACATTCATGCTTGGGGAAATATGAAAAACAACAACAATTTCAAAATACCCAAAACAGAAGCAATTTATATAGATAGGTTAGACGAAAAGTATTGTGAAGAACTTTTGATAAAAAGGATAGAAACATCAAAAATTAATAACAAATCTAAAGATGTTTTTTCTGACTTTGTCATTAAGAGATTGGGTGTAATCTCTGACGGAAATCCATATAGATTAATAACTTATTCAAAAAGATATTTGGATTTTATTTTGGATAATAATATAACAAAAATTGAGAATAATACTTTTGAAAAATTTTGTGATAAGATTAATATTCAATTTATAGAGGACATAAAAAAGAAAATAACAAATTTAACTGAAAAACAAAGAGATATGTTGAGATTTATAATAGATAATGTAGAAGTTTCTGCAGAAGAAGTTGCTGTTAAATTTAGAATGTCAAGAATAGCAGGAATGAAAAATCTAAAGATTTTAAGAGATAAAAAAATATTAGAATATAAAACCAAAGACAGAACTGATTATTATTATGTTCCAACAGATGTTGTTTTTGATGTTTCAGATTATTTAGAGAAACTAAAAGGGGATAAAGAAGATGAAGAATAAATATCTTAATAATCATACAGGTCTCCCAGCAAAGAGACCAATAAATAACTTAAGTGTTGAGGTCTCTAGAGATAGTTCAGAAGTAGCGAACTGAATAAGTGTAGTCATGACCTGAAATGTGCTGTGGCAACGGGACAAATCAGACGCCTGTATGATTGGTTTATTATTATGTTATTAATAAGGATTGACTCTTTTTTAAACTTTCTTACTACTCCTTTTTTTCCTTCTTGGTTTATTCCAATAAGGACTTTTACATTTAGGACAAACAGCAGGTTCCTCTTTTGTATTTCTTGGCACCCATTCATGCCCACACCTTTCACACTTAAATCCTTCAAGGGTGATTTTTACTTTCGGCATGATAGTATATGATTTGGTAGTATATAAACTTATCATATATTATTAACAACCGAAATGTTTATAAAGGTTATATTCCTAACTAATATATTACTAATAAGGTATATAATAAATAAGGGGCTCCGAAGAGCCCGTGAATTTCACCCACCGACTAAAGCAAATGAAATCCAAAAATAACAACCAAACAGAAGTTAAAAATGTATCGTGCCCCTTTTGTAAAAGCACAAATGTAGTTAAGCGAGGAACTTTTGAAACAAAAGCACACGGAAAGCAACAAAGATATTTCTGTAAAGATTGTGAAAAAAAGTTTATTGAAAGAACTGCTTTTTATAGAATGAGAAACCATCCTAAAAAGATTACTTGTGCTTTAGATTTATTTTATAGGGGAGTTTCAACAAGGAAAATACAAGAACACTTTAAGGCATTTTATCCTCATAATTCATCACATAAATCTATTTACAAATGGGTTATTAAGTATTCTAAAAAAATAAGCAAGTTTTCAGATAAATTAAAATTACAAATTGGTTCAGAAATTCAAATTGACGAAATGGAATATCATAGAAGAAAACACCACAATAAAAAAGGCGTAGATAAAAATTGGTTTATTGATTGTATTGATAGCAAAACAAGATTTATGATTTCTTCTGAATATGTAAGAGCAAGAGAACAAAAAGAGATTAAACAAGTTTTACATAAAGTTAAAATTAAAACTGAAAAACAAGTTAAGATAGTTACAACAGACGGACTTCTTGCTTATCCTAATGCTATCAAAAAGGTTTATGGTTATAGTAATAAAACTCATCAAGTAAATGTTAAACATAATCAAGTTAATGCTTCTCGTGGAGAGGGCTTTAATATTATGATTGAAAGATTGCACAATAATATAAGACAAAGAACAAAAACTTTTCGTGGATTTCACGGCTCTGTTGATTCTGCAAATACTATAATGAAAGGATATGAAATATTTTATAATTTTATTAGAAAACATCAGGCAATAAAATGCACTCCTTCAGAGTTAGCAACAGATATTAAATTAAATGGTAATAAGTGGCTGGATTTAATCCACTTATCACACGAAAGTATTTAAAATGGTTAAACATTTTCATAAAGTAAAGAGGGACAGATTTAAAGAGGAAATGGAAAAGC
>CAZHCJ010000007.1:0-32330 GCA_964530945.1 Candidatus Woesearchaeota archaeon
AATTATTCTCGAGAAAAACCACTCTTCTGGATCTACCCTATTTCCTGTGCCGAGCCTAGGAGAATTACTTTGATTCACTAATCTACCTATACGAGGGTCTAAATTTTGAGAACCTTCCTGACCATGGGCACCATATTTCAGATGCACACAAGACAGTTTTGGATCAGGAGTTAAAAAAAGCCTAAATCCTGCATTCTTCATTTCCAACCCTAGGTGGGTTTCTTCCCTATATCCATTTTTCCAACTAAAGAATTCAGGATATCCTCCTACTTCTTCTAAAATATCTTTTCTAGAAACAAAAATTCCTGCAAGAGTAGATATCTCGAAAGGTTTTAATAACCTCAAGTCCCCTCCTATAAAATGGTCATCAAGATTTAATGCATATTCCATAGGAAACGCGTTATGATTTCCCAAAATTTCTCCAGTTTCCTGGTCAAAAACGCCTATTTTTTTAAGAAGTAGCGAATCTGGCACTGTTTTTCTCTGATAAACAGGGAAATGAATCGCTCCCAAATCTCCTTCTTCATTCAAATGTCTCCAAAGATAACTTGCACCAAAAAACATATGTCTATTGAATATACAGTCGTCATCTAAAAATAAAACAAGATTATTACCACTTATTTTTGACCCAATATTTTTTGTTTTTGAAGAACCCAAATTTCTCTTATTTTTATGATAAACTATTGGAATTTCAGAAATTTCTGAGAAATACCTCACAACTTCTCCAGTATAATCTGTTGAAGCATCATCAACAATCACAATCTCTCTTAATCCAGGCCCTTCTTGAGCCAAAAGAGATTCTAAACACCATCCTAAAGGGTTGGCATCCTCTTCAGGCGTATGGGGTGCCCGATTATATGTCGGAACTACTGCACTCATGCCTTCTAAATCACCATAACTTTTGTCTAAATTGAATCTATCCAGATAAGAAGCCTGTAAATAAGGATTTTTTAGTGCCCTATCATGCATCTCTCCAAAATATTCTTCATTTTCCATTTTATTTATAAATTTTGTGTTCTTATCCTTTAATTACAAACGTGTTTAAACCGAATAAAGCATCTTTAAATACTTTTCCATAAAAAATTACAAAATCTAAGAAAAATCTCTAAATTTTCTTAACCATGTAAGGATCTTTTAGCTTATATCCAATCTTTCTATAATATTCTCGCACCCCTATCCCAGAAATAACATGAATTTCTTCAAATCCTTCTTTTTTAGCAATTTCCTCAGCTTTTTCCATTAACCATTTCCCAAATCCTTTGTGCTGAGAAGCCTTTTTCTTATTCTCATCTATCTCTAACGCCTTTCCATAAACATGCAATTCACGAATCATTGCTCTTCTCAACTCTTTATCATCTGTGAATCTCAATCTAAGTAATCCGAAAAGCACATCGTCTGAATTAACGATTTGCAAAAAGAACTCTTTGCCTCCACTTGCCTTATACTCAAGTACTCTCAACCTCAAATCCTCATTCAAATCTTCTTTGTTGAATCCTACCTCACGCATTCTAATCTCATTAATCTTAACCCCTTTAGCCCTAAGCTTTTCCTCAACATCCTTTCTTAAATCAAGTCTGAACACGCCTTTTTCCATTTTTTCCTTAGGAATTTCACGCATAACTCTCATAACACGGCAATATTCTGGAATTAGTTTCATGTAAGCCTTCAAAATCTCCGCGGTCTCTTCTCTGCTATAAGGCGTGTAACCAATTTTTTTGTACATCTTTTCCAAAGGAGAATCCTTAATCACTTGGCACGGATATATCTTCAATTGGTCTGGCCTAAACTCTTCGCTCTGCCAAAGAAGCTTAAAAAGTTTCATATCTTTTTTGGGATTGCTAAAAGGTAAGCCAGGCATTATATGGTATCCCAGCTTGAATCCTGCATTCTTTAAATTCCTCGTAGCTTCAATTACATCCTCTACTTTATGGCCTCGATTTGTTTTCTCATAAAGTTCATCATCCGGCATCTGCACCCCAATTTCTACGCGTGTCGCTCCAAAATCCAGCATGCGTTTTATCTCTTCTGAAGAACAGTTATCTGGACGATTTTCAATACACATTGCAACACAACGATGTTTTGCAGTTTCGTTCAATTTCTTTGCTTTCTGTAAATCTTTAGCATCTTTATCATTTAAGGCATCATAACAACGCTTAATGAAGTTCTCTTGATATTCTAAAGGGTATTGCAAAAAAGTTCCTCCCAGGACAATAATCTCTATTTTGTCTGTCGGATGCCCCATTATGTTCAACACTTTCAACCGGTTCTTCACTTGCCTATAAGGGTCAAAACTCAATGATAAAGCACGCATAACTGCAGGACTCTTATCTGTGTAACTTTGAGGCACGTGTTCTCCGCCAGGACAATATATGCAGGTTCCATGGTCACATTTTCTCGGTTCAAGAACCACTGTTAAAGGCGTAACTCCCGAGATGCTTCTAACTGGCTTCTTAGGTTTACTCTTTGTGTATGTTTTGTTTCTTTTCTTTTCCATTTGACAATAAAGTATTAAAGAGATGTTTTATATTACTTTTCATGGACCAAAAAGAAAAGCTTTCGCAAAAAGAAGTCTGGAATGTCATTGCCCCAAAATGGAATGAATACCGAAACAATCCAAAAAAAGAGATTTTAAATTTTTTAAAAAACCAAACCGGAAATATCTTAGATTTTGGCAGTGGAAGCGGGAGATACCTAACAAATATATCTGGAGGCAAGATACATCTAGTAGACTTCTCCAAAAAGATGATTGATTTAGCAAAAGAAAAAGCCAAAGAAAAAAATATCTCCGCGGAGTTCTTTGTTTCAAATCTTTCCAAATTGCCTTTCAAGAACAACTTTTTCAACGGGGCAATTTTCATAGACTCTCTGCATTGCGTTGAAACTGAGGAGAACAGAGAAAATTCCATAAAGGAACTCTTTCGTGTGCTAAAACCTCGAAGCAAGGCATTCCTTTCTGTTTGGAACAAAAATCAAAAACGTTTCAAAAATTCAAAAAAAGAAAAGTTCATAGGCTGGGAAGAAAAAGTCCAAAGATATTATTATTTATATGATGAGATAGAAATACACAAACTTTTCAAAGATATTGGATTTAAGATAATCGAAACTTTTCCTTCAAACAAAAAGATAATGTTTATCGCCCAAAAACCCTAATCTATTCACTCATTTAACACTACGCATCATGTTAAACAAAGACTTCTTCTCAAAATGTATTACTTTCTTTTCTTGAATATCTATATGAATGTTAGCCATGCCCAACCCCGAAAGAAAAACGGTACAAATCATGCTAAGATGTTTACTTTCTGGGTGCTTTTGTAATGAAACCATTATCTTTTCAATTTTATTTTTCACTTTATTCTCTTCAAGCGCTTTTTCAACAATATCTTCAACCTCATTAAACTCAAAATTAAAATCATTTTCGTCTTTCATATCCAAACTTTCTGGGGCTTTTTCTCCAATATGCTCAATAGGAACTTTTTGCCCCCCGTTTTCCATTTCAAAACTAACTATTTTCTTCTCATTAGGTAAATAATAATCAAAATGCTGTTTGTTGTCCTCTCCTTTCTTATCTATAATAAAAAAACCCGAACAAAGATAGGCTTCCTTGTTGTCTTCTAAAAATTTTTGGAAAAGGTTCATATCATTTAGTTTTTCCCAATAAAATTGAAGATTCATTTTCTTTCCTGGATTTCTTCCTTAATTTTAGAAATAAAATTGTCAAGCTTTTCTTTCTTAAGCTTAGTGTTTCCTTTTTCTCTTATGGCTAATTCTCCAGATTTTTCTTCTTTATCTCCTACAGTTACCACATAGGGAATTCTCATAAGTTCTGATTCTTTGACTTTTTGATTTATAGTAGTGTCTCTAAAATCCGCATCAATTCTCAACCCCGGAATAGATTCTCCAAGTTTTTTAACAACTTTCTCAGCATACTTCACATTTCGCTCTGTAAAACTCAAAACACGTACTTGAATCGGGGCAACCCATGTAGGTAAACGCCCATTAGTATCCTCTAAAAGCACTCCAATAAACCTTTCCAAGCTGCCGTAAATAACTCTGTGAAGCATTATCGGCCTTTTGCGTTTATTGTCTTTGTCGGTGTACTCAAGCTGAAAACGCTCGGGCATTGAAAAATCAAGCTGAACCGTAGAGACCTGCCAAGTCCTCTTCAAAGAGTCTTTAACATGGAAGTCTATTTTTGGCCCATAAAAAGCCCCGTCTCCCTCGTTTATTTTATACTTAACTTTTAACTCCTTTAAAACATCTTCAAGTAACTTCTCAGCCTTTTCCCACATCTCATCTGTACCAATGCGTTTCTTAGGCCTAGTAGATAATTCCACGTGATCAAAATTCAAGCTGAATTTATCATAAAAGTAATTTATCATTTCCACCACATGTTTTATTTCCTCTTTTGTCTGATCTTCATCTTTACAAAATATGTGTGCATCATCTTGTGTAAACTGTATGACACGAAACAATCCGGACAAAACCCCCGAAAGTTCAACGCGATGCACTACTCCCATCTCTGCAACCCTTAAAGGCAAGTCACGATAACTTTTCGGAGAACTATTATAAACCAACATGCCCCCTGGACAATTCATTGGTTTAAGCAAAAACGGACGCTCTTCATATTTAGAGATAAAATTATTCTCCTTATACTTGTCCCAATGTCCAGAAACTTTCCAAAGCTTAGAATCCATCATCTGCGGCGTTTTAATCTCCTCATATCCTTTTTTCCTATGCATCTCTCGCCAGAATTTAACAAGTTCGTTGTAAATAACTAATCCGTTGTTGTGCCAAAAAACCATCCCTGGCGCAACATCATTAAAACTGAAAAGATTCATTTCTTTTCCAATAATTCTGTGGTCATTTTTCTTGAGTTTTGAGGTGTCTAATTTAGCCTTAGAAATTTCTCTCAAAAGTTTCTCAGCATCATAACTCTCCTCTGTTTCATTCCCAGTAACTTTAATTTCCCTGCTTAACTCTGAAAGCGGATGTCCTTTCACTTTCATCTCAAACTCTTTATAATACCCAAAAGGTGCCCTATGAACCTTGAATCCTTTCTTCTTGCTCAAAACTTTCTCGGCTTCTTCCAGAACACCCATCGCAACTTCAGGAGTAGCAAGTTCGCTAGAAAGATGCGCATAAGGATACAAAACTATGTTCTTGGCATTTACTTGTTTAGCAATCTCTTCAATTTCTTTAACAAGATGTTTAACACTTTGTTCAACACTATCACCTTTTTCAACAGCAGTCATTACCGCAAGAGCTTCTTTGACCTTCTTGCCTTCCTTTTCTTTCTCGGTTAAATCGGCAATCTTCTTCAAAGCTTTTTTCAAAGGCTTAAAACTTATGTAATCAACATGCAAGCTCAAAATTTTCATGTTTTCTAAAGGTTTTACGTGTTTAAAAAATTATTCAATCAGAAAGGCAGGTCTTCTTCATCTTCCGTATTAATTGGGTTTTCAAAGGGTTTTTCTCCTGGCTTTTTCCTCTTTTCGAGAGAAAACTCTGGTAAAATTTCAAGATTCCCTTTTATGGCTTCTCTTTCAATGTGCCCCTCATACTTTTCTAAGAATTCTTCAACCCAAATGTCGCGAGTTCTGTTCTCTATTTTCAAAATAGGAAATTGCCTCCTTCCCTCAATTATATACGCTGGCCTTAACATCTTTCCATTAACCCTTGTTGCATCAACAGGTGAAAGATATCTTGAGAATGAATAATTTTCTGGATTAAGCCCTATTTCCTGAATTACACTTATTGGCTCGACAAGCAACCTATTTATGGTGGGAGAATGAATCAAAAGATTATCGTTCCACTTAGCATCCCCATTTCTATAAAAAGCGGAAACTCCTTCCAACTCTTTTTTGGCCATTTCTACAAATATGCTCAAAGGGATTAGCATTGAAAAAGCCGTTCCACGAATCAATCCTTCAAAAACTTCCTGCTCGCTTTGTGTAGATTCTACTCCTTCAAAAACATGCCTATGAATTGCATAAAAAAATTGCATTTCCGGATGCAAAAACTGACCGTGTTGATATCCTTTAAATTGCTTCTCTCCCATTGCAAGCCTATGTCCTTTAACAGAACTTTTAGACTCTATTACGATTCCCCTTTCTTGATCATAGACATCTGGCCTAACTTTTCCATCTCCAAAAACCCAAGAGTGTTTAACATCCATCAATTTTCCCCCATAAAATCCTCTTGTCAAATATTCGTAAAATTTTCCCATTAAATATTTCATTCTACTTGATCTTGAAGCATTTTCTTCTTCCACTTTTCCTCTTTCAAATAACTCTTCTTGAATTGGAGAAAAAGGCACAGTAATTCTTTTTCTAAAAGGGGCAAATTCTTCAGTATGTAATGGTAGAACCCTCTCTACGAGAGTTCGCATCCTCTTTCCTTCAACCTCTCCTGACATTAAATGAAAAAACACTAATTCTTTATTAAGATTTATATGCTAAACCCCCAGCTTCACTTCAAAAAATCCTTAACAAGTTTATCTGCTTTTTTCAAACGTTTTTGATGTTCTCTCAAAAATTCATTTATAGAAATAATTGCCAATTCCTTAAGCTCACTTGTTAAAAGGTTTCCTGATTTGTAATCTTTGTAAATCTTTTCAAGTTTTTCATCATTCGGTTCGAAAAACATTTTCAAATACTGGAAACTCACATCTTTTTCTGGGCTGCCACCTTTCTTTCTATGTTCTTCCACAGTTTTTTGTCCGCCAGAAAAAGCATACTTTTTTATTTTACGTTCAACATCTTCTGGCGTATCTGTAAGAGCGATATATGAGTTCGGGTCACTCGAGGACATTTTCCCAGATTTCAAACCAGGTAAAAACATGTGGTAAGTTGAACTAAGCTGAACAAAAGGATAATCTTTATATCTCTTTTTCATATCTCTCGCAATTCTCAAATGAGGGTCCTGGTCTATTCCAACAGGGACTACCACTGGCAAAGGTTTCCCTTCAAAATCAGGAAGTTGGGCATGAAACATATCGGCGGCCTGAAGCAAAGAAGAACTTATCTTTCCAGGATCAACATCTCCATAAAGTGCCTTAAACTCATTGAAACTAGCATAATTTGAGAACTGAGAAGCAAGCCTATAATATGCATTGCTCTTTTTACCCTCACTACTCCTAGCACTCTGAAAATAAAAATCAACGTTTTTTGGTTTTAAACCCAAGGCAATGTAATTTTTCAAATATTCTTCGATTGCAACCTCTCGCAACTCTTCTAAACTCTTTCCGCCTTTTCTGACATTGTAAGCTTCAAGGTCTGCGACAGCAATGTAAATTTTTGCCCCAAGATTTTGATAAAAAATCATCTGTCTAGCAACTAACATATGCCCAAGATGAAACTTACCGCTAGGCATAAGCCCTGTCATCATGACAAAAGATTTTTTATTCTTTATCGCAGAAACAATCCTGGAAAAATCTCTATGTGCAAAAACCGTGCCACGACGAAAAAGAATCTCCTCTTGAAAAACACTAGGCAAATCGTTTATTCTTAAAGGAGTCACTCCAAATTTCTTAATAATCTTTTCGTAGTCCACATCCCCAGAAACACTCCACGGATCTACTATAAAACTTTTCCTGCTTTCCTTAACCATAAATAAAACAAGATTTCTGTTTTTTTAAACATTCCCTCCTTCAACAAAAACATTTGAAAATTTCACATATAAATTTATAAATATATTTCCATTAAAAAGAGTATGAAAAGAGGTATCGTACTTGCATTATTACTATTAATGGTTCTTTTAGTTTCGAATGTTGTTTCTGCAGAAGTTATCCTAAAACAACAACCGAAAGAAATATACAACATAGAAGATGTTATAAACATCCCTGTAACTGTAAAAACATCCACAGAAAAAACAGGAATATTCAACATGGATCTTTTATGCGGAGGATACACCCTTAACTTTTACAAGAATGGTGTCAGTTTAAAATCTGGAGAAGAAAAAGATCTCGAAGCTTCTCTCGTACTCTCAAAATCTTTCATAGGAAATCTCAAAGGCGCATGTAAAATTAAGGCATATCTCTTAGACGACTATAAACTAACTAACGAGTTTAAAATCTCAGATTCGATAATTATAAATATTGAATTTCCAGAAACCAAATTTGACCCACAAGAAAAAATTTTTCTTGAAGGAACCGCTGTTAAAGCCAATGGCCAAGATGTTGATGGATACATCAAAATGAATGTGAACGAAGGCAATACCTCGTTTATCTCTTTGATTGAAAGTGTAGACAATGGTTTTTTTGAATTGAACTTCACGATTCTTGAAGATATGCCTGCAGGCACTTATTTAATGACCCTAAATGCGTACGAGCAAAATAATCTAGAAGAAAAAACAAATACTGGCTTCATAAATCAAAATATTGAAATTAGTCAAACTCCAAAAAACATAGAGGTCTTATTTGAAGAAGATGAAATCTTCCCTGGAAAGAATTTAAGTGTAAAAGCAATCTTGAGAGACCAAACAGGAGAAAAGATACTTAACGAAACAAGTTTCATCACTCTAAAAGATAACGAGGGAAAAATTCTTGAGCAAACAGACAAAAAGGTGGATGAATTTTTTGAGTATCATGTAAAATACAACACTAAACCGGGAAAATGGACTGTTTTTGCAATTTCAAATAAACTCTCATCAGAATCAAAAATAACAATACTTGAAAAAGAATCAGTTAATGTGAAAATAATAAACAAAACAGTAATAATCAAGAACACAGGGAATGCGCCTTACAATAACACTGTATTAATAAAAATAGGAAATGAGCCTCTAAACATACCTGTTTATTTGTCCGTTGATGAAGAAGAAAAATATATTCTTTCTGCCCCTGACGGAGAATATAAAGTTGAAGTCATGATTAAAAATGAAAGTTATTCTGAAGAGGGTGTCTTACTCACAGGTAAATCTATCAGTGTGAGAGAAGCCTCAGAATCTGTAAAAAGCTTAATCCGTTATCCTTTGGTTTGGATATTTTTAATTGCGTTACTTGGTTTTGTTGCATTCATAGTTTTCAAACGTTCCAGAAAACAAAGTTTTATCGGCTACTCCAATTCCGAGAAAAAAATGCCTCGTCTAAGAGATAAATTTAAGCACAAAAAAGATACAGAAAGTTTCCCATTAAAAAAAAATTCTCTAGTTAAATCCAATGTTCCCGCATTACTTTCATTATCTATAAAAGGAAATAAACAATCCTCAGTATTACTTTGTCTTCATGTAAATAACCTTCCAAAACTTCAGTCAAAAGAAAATCCCATAGAAGAAACTATTCAAAATATTGTTAACCTCTCAGAAAAAGAAAGGGCCGCAACCTATGAAGCAGGCTCACACATATTCTTTATTTTTGCTCCAATAAAAACAAAAACTTTTGGAAATGAAAAAATTGCATTAAGTGTTTCAAGACAAATAAAACAAATTTTAGAAGAACATAATAGAAAATTCAAGGACAAAATAGATTATGGAATCTCTTTAACAAAAGGCACACTCGTAGCAAAACAGGATGAAGATACAAGAACAGGGCAATCTATTCTAAGATTTACTCCTCTTGGGAGCTTAATTGCCCAGTCGAAGAAATTAGCATCGCATTCCAAGGGAAATATTCTTCTCGATTCGGAAGTAAACTCAAACATAAAAGAACACGCAAAAACAAAGAAACATAAAAATCATGGAAAAGAATTTTACACTATTGAAGAAATAAAAAACTCTGAAGAAAACAAGAAATTCATCAGGAACTTTTTAGACAAACTTGAACACGGAGATAAAAAATCTTCAGATAGCGAAAAACCTGTTGAAAAGGAGTAAGCCTACTCTTTTCTACTAAACATTTTTTTTATCCTTTCAATTCCAATAACTTTCAAAATTATTCCTAAAGCAATTAAAATCAATCCTATAACAAGATTTGCTACAAAAATCATGTTTATGTTCGTTAAAATTGACGTAAAAAACACTGCAAAACTCCCAAACAACCCTGAGACAAGTTTTTCAATTCCCAAAAGAGGTAAAACAGAGACAATTAAAACGCCTCCTAAAACGATTGGAAAGTTTTGTTTTTCTTTAACTAAAAAGAAAGCTAAAACAACTAAGAAGAAAGAGACAAAAAACATTAT
This sequence comes from Candidatus Woesearchaeota archaeon, assembly GCA_964530945.1. Taxonomy (GTDB): domain Archaea; phylum Nanobdellota; class Nanobdellia; order Pacearchaeales; family GW2011-AR1; genus ASMP01. Next base: position 10,113 of record CAZHCJ010000007.1, read on the forward strand.
CCACATTTTACTTTGCCAGTAGTCATGAGATTTTTCAGATATTAAAAATAAAGGAGTTTCTTCTTTTTCAAAACAATCCCAATAATCACAATCATACGAATCATAATAAACCCCTTCAATAAAATCATTCAAGGTTTCATCGATTATTGCTTGAGTTCCCCCTCCTTGAATGTCTTCACAAGATAAATCTATAGTATATCCTTCCAAACTAAAAACATACTCTGTTTGATTCTGACAATAAATTTCAATGGTTTGATTCAACAAACTCTCTTCTTGTTCACTCAAATTAAAATCATCTATCTCAATGCCTGCGATCTCACCAACATCTGGCAAAATATTGTCTGTGAAATTTTCATTTAGAATAGATTTAACCTGAGAATTCACATTTTCATAAGTTAGAGATGAACTTACAACAAACAGAGAATTAAAACCCAAAAGAGATATCAAAAGAAGTATGCAAATAATCACTAACAAAAAAACCCTCATTAATCCCATACAAAACTAAGTGATTCTGGGTTTATAAAATTAATTTCAACAATTAATTTAAACATTCTATCTTAATTTATCTATCAATTGAGAATAATAAAATGGAGAGATATAATATCCTTCTTTTAAAATCCTATTTATCGTTTCAATACCTTTCTCTTTCGTAAAAATTCTTTTTTTAACACACATTAAGATTACAGAGGTTGTCCTTAAAACATCTACTCCAAAGGTCCTGACAATTTTGACTCCTTTAGCATCACCCATTATCAAATTTTTGTTTTGTTCAATAGCTAAACTTATTGCGTCTTGTTCACCTTTTCCAATTCCAAAATCTTTTTTATCCGAAGGATTAACAACACTAATCCATCCTTCTTCCATGGCTTTTCTTAACGCAAAAACCTCGCTCTTCCCTTCTACAATAACCTCCTCTTTTACGCTTGAAGGAATATAAATCTTACCAAATAATTCTTTAAGAATTTGAAGTTTTTCTATTTTTGAAAGAAAAATAATCGGAGAAGCATTACAAATCATTCTAAAATTTCTAAATCTTTTTTTAGATCCTCATCAGAATAACCAACCCAGTCTATATTTTTTCTTTTTATGATATCTAAAAGCTCCCATATAGAAATTCCACATTTTTCAGCAGCTTTCCCTATAGAAATCTTATTAGAAGATATCTCTTCCAAAGAATTTTGGATTTTCCATTCTTTTATACCTTCAACCAATAATCTTCTTATTATTTCACTTCTATCTGTCTGCCATTTTGTTTCCAATTCGGACAAATCTTTTTTAATTTTATCATCAACTCTAAAAGAAATTATTTCGCTCATTGTATACAATATATAATAATGTACACATATTTAAACTTTTTGTTTAAAACTAATTTTCATACCTCTTCTCTTCCAGCTAAATCTCTTTTAAATCTTTCAAGAAAATCTCCCCACCTATCTTGATTTTCCAGCATGAATTTTTCCAGTAATGAAAAAGACTTTTCTCCAAAAGGACCTTCTCTGAAAAGAGGCCATTTTTTAGCATACCACTCTCCAAAAATCTCAGGGTTCACGTGCGACACGCCCCCATTGGTATCTGGGCAAGCATAAACTATTTCATTAACTCTTGATAATCTGGAAATTCCTGCGCACATTAAACAAGGCTCCCATGTAGTATAAAGCACATTGTTATCTGATTTTCTTTTTTTAATCGCGCTAGAAAATTGATGCAAAACAACATACTCTGCGTGAGACGTCCAATCGCTTCTTGTGTTTGCGGAATTCCCTCCTCTTCCAATCAACGTTCCATCAATAACCAACAACAGCACCAACAGGCAAATCTCCCCTATTATAAGAAATCTCTGCTTCTTCCAATGCCATCTTCATAAAATATTCATCCATATCAACATCAAATTAAATCTATTAATAAAAACTTATATTCAAAATTTCAACAATCTAACAAAAACCTTTATTAAGTAATTTCAATTTTAAACTTAATGCTTGAAACAAAAAAAGAGAGTGTCAAAGACGTGTCAAAAAATTCCGGAAATCAAAAAAATATTTCTAAACCTGACTTTATAAAATGGTTTTCTGAATTGGACAAAAATTCTGGGAATGTTGCTGGAGGCAAAGGTGCAAATCTCGGAGAAATTTATAATCTCAAGGTCCCTGTCCCATCTGGTTTTGTGATTACTGCTCAAGCCTATGATTATTTAATTAAAACCGCAGGAATTGAAGAAAAAATAAATGAGCTTTCAGAAAGAATCAATTACGAAGATGAAAATGGATTGAACGAGATAACTTCTGAAATTCGTGAACTGATAGAAAAAATTAAATTTCCTGAAGAGATGGAAAAAGAAATTTATGATGCCTATGAAGACCTCAGTGCTGGAGCAGATGAAGGTTTTCAAAAATCTAGTGCACATGAAATACTTAAAAAATCTCCTGAAGATGCTTTCGTTGCGGTTAGAAGTAGTGCGACGACCGAAGATTTGGCTGATGCGAGTTTTGCAGGACAGCAAGAAACATATTTAAATGTGAAAGGAAAAAATGACTTAATAAAATCTATAAAGAAATGTTTCTCTTCACTTTTCACTCCAAGAGCAACATTTTATAGAAACAGAAAAGGTTTCAAACACTCTGAATCTAAAATTGCCGTCATAATTCAGAAAATGATTGATTCTGATAAATCAGGTGTAATCTTCTCGAAAGACCCTTCAACAGGAGAAAGTAAAATTGTTTTAGAAGCTGTTTGGGGTTTGGGCGAAGGTATAGTTTCAGGGAAAATAACTCCGGATAAATACGTTGTTGATGAAAAAGGGAACGTGGAAGAAACCGAAGTTAATGAAAAAAAAATTGCTATTACAAGAAACTCGGGAGGAGATAAAAACGTAGTCAAACTAAGTTCAGAACGTTCAAAACGTCAAGTCCTAAAAAATTACGAGATAAAAAAACTTGCAGATATGGCTTTAAAACTCGAGGAACATTACGAAAAACCACAAGATATAGAATTTGCCATAGAAGGAGAAGAAATCTTCATTGTCCAAACACGTCCAATAACTACTGTTCAAGGTAAACCGAAAGAAACCAAATCAATCAAAGGAACCCCTATATTGAAAGGGCTTGCCGCATCTCCAGGAATCGCCTCTGGAAAAATAAAAATAATTAAAGACATGAAAGACCTTAACAAAATAAGGGAAGGAGATGTCTTAGTTACTGGCATGACAAATCCTGATATGGTGGTTTCAATGCAAAAATCTTCCGCAATTGTTACTGATGAAGGAGGATTGACTGCGCACGCCGCAATAGTTTCTCGTGAGATGGGCATCCCCGCAATAGTCGGTACCCAAAACGCAACAACTAAGCTCAAAGAAGGAGAAGTCATCACGGTTGACGGATTCACAGGCAAAATATACAAAGGAAAAGTTTCAGAAGATGTTGAAAAAGAAGTCCTTCCAGTAACTTCGAAAACCAAAACCAAAATTAAAGTAATATTGGATTTACCAAGTTTTGCAGAAAGAGCTGCAGAAACCGGTCTGAAAGGAGTTGGTTTAGCAAGATTAGAAGGAATCATAGCAGAAAATGGAAAGCACCCAGAATACTACTTAAAAAAAGGGCATATGGGAGAATACACTCAAATGATAGCTCGTGGAATTAGAAAAATAGCCAAACATTTTAACGAAATATGGGTTAGAACCTCCGACATAAGAAGTGATGAATTCTCAAATCTTAAAGGTGCCCCCCAAATAGAAGAAGCAAATCCTATGTTAGGAATGCACGGGATTCGTTATGGGATGAAAAATCCTGAAATACTAAAAGCAGAACTTAAAGCACTAAAACAGGTAGTAAATGACAAAAACTTAGGAGAGGTGAAAATAGGCATTCTACTCCCTCAAGTAATCAATGTATTTGAAGTTGAAGAAACAAAAAAATTCTTAGAGGAAATTGATTTTAAAGATGCAAAATTAGGAATTATGATTGAAACTCCTGCATCTGTACAACTAATTCCAGAATTTTGTAAACTTGGAATAGATTTCATAAGTTTTGGGACAAACGATTTAACACAATACATCCTTGCAGTTGACAGAGGGAATTCTCTTGTACAAGGGCTCTACGATGAAATGCATCCTGCAATACTTTATCAGCTGGAATATGTTATAAGAGTAGCAAAAAGGAATGATGTTGAAACAAGTATTTGTGGTCAGGCAGGGAGTAAAAAGCCCATGGTGAAATATCTCGTAGAAAAAGGCATAAATTCCATAAGCGTGAATGCGGACGTGGCTAAAGAAATTTCGGATTATATTTATGAATTAGAAAATGGAGAAAGTCCAGAAGAAGAAATAAAAAACAACGAGGAGAAAGATTCAATAAATGAAAAAGATTTTGTCCCTCTACAAAAGATAAGTGAAGAAAACACAGAAGAAAAAATTGAAGAGATTCCTGAAACTGAAAAAGAAACTGAAGAAAAAATTAAGAGCCACAATCCTGCAAATATTGAAAGCGAAGACCTGCCAGAAATAAATGGTGCAATTTCAGAAAAATTAGGGGAATTGAATGAAAAAGAGTCAAAAGAAGACAAAATTTTAGATATTTTTTAACAAATTCTTTCTTAAAGATTTTCTCGAATAATATCAAGATTTATAAATTTAGTTTTCTTTGAATCTGCAATGGCAAAAAAGAGTTCTTCTAAAAAAAAGGCTGTGAAAAAGACAAGTAAGAAATCTAAAAAACCTATAAAAGTAAAAAACAAAAAAAATAGCAATAAACCTACCGAGGTCAAATATCATTCTGTAAAAGAAATTAAGGTTGAGAAAGCACTGATAGATAATTTTGTAGGATTACAAAAAGTAATGGTTAATCTTTCAGCTAAATTTGATAAACTCTCGGACGAAATGTCTAAACTTCTTAACCTCTTCGAAATTTCAGCAAAAGCAATGGCAAAAAAAGAATTTCAATCAGAAAAAGACCCCGCCATAAAAAAAATCCACGATAAGCTTGACAATCTTTCAAAACAAGCAGGGCTAATAGGGAAAGGTCTTGCGTTAATACACGAAGCAAACTCAGACTTGGAACATGATTCAGAAAAAACATTTGAGCCTCATCCCTCAAATCTCCCGAAACCCAGTCCAAATCTTCTAGAAGCTCCATTTAAAAAAAGACATCCTGTAAAGATGCCCGCACCTGGACAAAAGAATCCTCGCCCCAGAAATTCTCCAAATCAAAGCAAAATGGAAATAGGAGAAGGTCAAACAAAAGACATAGGTGCAAGAGATAGGATGGAGCCTTCAATAATGCCTTCAGAAGCAGAAATGGCAGAAAAAGAGATTAAAAAACAAAACCCTCCTGCCCAAAAAAACCCTCAAGAGAATACACAAATTCAAAATCAAGAGAATAATCTTCAAAACAATAATCCTTCAAATCAAAATCAATAAAACAAAGCATGCTTAAGAAAACTTCTACCGATTTTAAAATTCGTTTTCTGGAAGAATTCACAAGAGAAATACTTAGGGGTACAGAATCATATCTTGAGATAAAAATAAAAGAGAGGTCAAAAGAACCTGCGATTAAAGAAAAATTTAGAGACACAAGCAAAACTGAGGGGGCAAAAAAGAATATTAAAAAATTGGTCTCTGATAAATTCCAAAAAGACAAGGAAATTTTTGAGGGGGCAAAAATGGATAAAAAATATTGGATGCCTTCAAAAAACTTGGAAGAGCTTAACATCTCTTCAACACCATACACTCATAAAAAAGGAGAAAGAATTAGAATTCCAAAAAAATCCCGATTCCAAGAACCCCTACTTCCCCCCACAGTGAAAGACATCTCTCCTGTTCCTAGCGAAAAAATGATAGAAGTAGGAAAACTCGCTCCACTGATAAGAGATCCTTTAGTAAAAGTTATTGAAATTGAAGGCCCTAATCAACAAGTCAAAGTTAAAGGAATGATGGGCAATAAAAAAACACCCATAACACTAAATGAAGACGAAATAAAATCTACAATTAAAAAATTCTCAGATGAAGCAAAAATTCCTTTTGAGGAAGGATTCTTTAAGGCTGCAGTTGGGAAATTAACAATATCTGCAATAATATCCCGTTCCAAAATAGGTTCGAGATTTGTCATAACAAAAATAAAAAATAATTTCGTAAAAGAATATTAAAAAGAATATTCATTCAAAAACTCTTCTTTAACACTTTCATTTGAACCCTCACTAAAAGAAATTCTCTTTGCAATATCCTTAAGCCATTTAACCCTATCTTCCCTCATAAATTCCTTTAGAGTCTCATCGTCCAATCCTAAAGAATATGTGTACTCGACCCAATACTCTCCAAGTTCGTATCTTACTCTAATAAAGTCGTCTCTTTGAATTGCTTCTTTAGTCTTAAGTGTAACATTTCCAAACTCTTCCATTAAAGTCTCACGCTCATTATTTGTCAATGCAATCTCGATGTCTTCTACTTCAACCTTTTTTCTATCTTCCCTCTCATTTTCTCTTTCTTTATTCTTCTCAATAGGCACAGTTATGTTTGTTTCTAAAAAAGTATCGTTTCTAGATGGCCTTTTAGCCTCTCCTTGAATACTACCATTCTTCAATTCTGTTTCAAGACTGGCCATTTGTTTATCAAGATATTTCAACTTTACACTTAAGTTTTCTCCTGTTAAATTCAAACTAAAATTTTTTAAATCAAACAAAAATTCCTTTGTTTCATTGCCCAAAAAATCTTTACCAAAACCTTCTTCTTCCACAGAATAATTGGTAAAGATAATAACAGTATTATTTAACACCTCCAGTCTTATGACTTCTTCAGAAACCACTTCTCCATTTAGATTAACACTTAAGGGTTTCAACTCAACGCTCTCACTTTCCCTTAATGCATATTCGAAGCTTTTGTCCTTTGACACGTTCCCTTTAACCTCTCTCTCAATAAAAACTTCTTCACTTTCATTACTCTCGTTAGATTTATCTAGCTCTGAAATAAGCAATATAAAAGATACTTTTGGAGAGATTTCCTTGTTTCCTTTCAATCCATATCCAATTCCTTCCCCCGTTATATTACTTCCTTGAATAAAGAAACTTCCTTCTTCAAGACTTTCATCAGACAAAGAATCTTCCAAAGAATAATTATAAGAATTATTTTCTGACGTGAAAATTATTTTTGAGCTAGCAGGAATCAATTCTCCTTCTCTCAACAAAATCTTTAAATTTCCTTGGAGTGTTTTTCCAGATTCATGACTTGCATCTAAACTCAATACTGAAAAACCAGTGATATTCTCTCCGTGGTTGTTAATGAAAACATATCCTGCAAAAAGCGCAACAAGGATTGCTAAGAAAATTGCTACAAAAGGTAAGACACGATTAAAATCAAACTTATCCGTTCCCTTATATTCTGTGACAACTTTTCCATCTACCCTCTTACTATGATAAATATAAGGGCCGTAAATATTTCCATTCTTTTTTATATATTTCTTATATGCCATTTCGCCTATTTTTGTAGGGTAACTACTAATTCCTTGTAAAAGTTAAAGAATATATTTAAAACTATTGTCCACAATTATTCGCTTCCCAAATAGCGTATTCTTCTCCCGCATCAATGTTGGGCGCTCCAAAAATATCATCCACACGCACGTAACTAATATTCACTGAAGGGTCTGCGATATAATCTGCAAATGTGATTGCAAAACACTTCTTTTCTTCAGAATCACTGAAATTGACATAAGCTCCAATGTAATCTGTAAGGGCTTGGGAACTTCTTGGGAGGTCATGACTATCAAAATAAACTTTATTCCATACGCTATTAATTGTCCCTATATTTACCGGAGGGTCTAAGATACAATTTCCTTCTCCATCTCCAGAGTACCCTTCTTCACAGAAGCATTCTGGCCTACATCCTGTTCCTCCGTCACATTCATTCTGTCCAATGTCTCCATCATCCCAAATATCATTACACTCATCTCCCGCCACAGGAATTATACATACGTTGTCTTCAGAACATATCTCTCCTTCTGAACAATCGCTATTTGTCACGCACTCATTTCCAATTGTTTCACTTTCATTCTGTTCCTCTTCTGTTTCATTTTCGCCTTCTCCTTCTCCTTCATCTTCACCCTGACCTACCGGAGGAACATATTCCCTAATTATTCTCGAGTCTGTTTGAGTCCCTGCCTCTTGCTTTCCTTCACTTGTTTCAAACAAAGGCGTTATAGTAACCTCATCTCCCACACCGATTCCTGCAACTTCTCCTGAAGCATCAAAATTGAATGTTCTGGTTTCTAAGGGATTTAGGGAAATTTCTCTATCTACAGTAATACTTGCCACCCCATCAAAAAATATGAATCTCACCCCCGCTATGTCTCCTGAAGCAGAACTTCTCTTGACCACGACTCCAATGTTCCCTCCATCTTCAGGATTTGCATAAGCGTCCTGAATATCCAAATCAATGGTAAATCTATCTATACCAATATTTTCTGTTCCTTGATTAACAATGTTTACAATAACCACCCAAATAATTCCTATTAAAACCATTGCAAGAAGAATGAGTATTAAAGTCGTAACAACTGCAGATAAACCTCTTTTATTAAACATACAAAAGTAAAAGAATTTTCAATTTATAAAATTAAGCAAATAAAAAAATTTGTTATTATTGTGCTCTTGGTTGCAGACACTCTATTGCTATGAGGTTTATCGTTTGGTTTCCGCCTATGGGGATAGGAATCGTCTGACAAGTTGTTGCCATCTGAGCTATATCTCTAACTGCAAACTGATAACCTTCGCTTTGCTTATCAACACTATAACCGGTAACTGCGGGTTGAACAACAAAAGCATAAACAACAATTCCTGCAAGAACAATCACTGCAAGAATCAAAAGAGCCATTATGGTCTTTGTTTTATTAGCCATATTCCATTAAGAAATACATTCTTTAAAAAACTTACGTTAATAAAAATAACTTTCAACTCTCTCAATCATTTGTTGTTATCTCCACCAAAACAATAGAATCTTTGAACCCTACTCCTGAACTTGTTTGAGCATAAGCAGAAATTACATCTCCTGGTCTAAAAGTAACTACATCTTTAGACTGGACATCATGATCTTTCTTCACTCCTAAAGAGCTCGCATCCAACGTGTTTCCAAAGCGAATCGGCTCTCCATTTTTCAAAACAATGATTTCCACCTTGCTCACTCCTTCTGAATTGGATTTTACAATCTCTAGATTTGTTGATAATGCAGTAATGCTTCCCTCTCTAGCCATTACATATCCCTTTTTAATATCTGTCCCAACTCCAGCGGCAGTATTCAAAAATGCTGAACCTTCAACCAAGCCGGCGCTTCCAAAGTCCAAAAAATTTCTTCTGTCATGAGCAACAATCAAATCACCCTGTGCTTTAAGTTTTTCAACAGAATAACCTATAACAAAAACTTTCTCGGGCCTTTTGTTTTCAGGATTCTCATAGTCTACTTGATATATCGCAAGATTGCTTTTATCCACTCCTTTAATATTAACCTCTTTAGGCAATTTTTCAAAGTCTACCTGGCTCACATTTCTTATGCTCCCAGGATCAATTCCTCGTTTCCCAACGAATTCGTCAACAAAACCTTTTACACTGTCAGAAACATTCACTCCCACAGCTTTCTTCACTGAACCATTAACATTCTCGTCAAGAGCTGCCGCAGAAACTATAAACACAATTCCCATTAATAAAACTGCGAAAACTAAAACAAAAATCTTGCTTTTCATCCTCTCTTAAAATATAAATTCCTCCGCCCATTCCTCATTCATAAAAAACAAAGCACTCAAGAATATTTAAATATTATCCTTTCATAGAACAATCATGAAAAAAGAAATAACAAAAGACAGGCTAGAAAAATATTTCAAATTAACAGAAACTGCCTTAAATATTGTGAAAAAAAATGTTATTAAGGGCAAGGAAACCGAAGCCAAAGAAACAATTGAAATGGTTTCTAACTATCTTTCTGATGCAAAACATTTCCAAAATCAAGGGAATTGGGTGAATGCTTTTGCCGCATTGAATTATGCACACGGATGGCTGGACTCCGGAGTACGTTTAAAAGTTTTTAACGTTAAAGATAATAATCTTTTCACAATAAGGTAATCAAGTAAAATTATAAAAACACAATAGTCTTTCCCTAATTATGAAAAAAAATGTTATTGTTTTAAGTCTTGGCGGAAGCCTAATTATTCCTAATGATATAGATATCACCTTCCTAAAAAATTGTAGAAAAGTTATCAAATCAAACACAAAACATTACAAATTTATAATCACTTGCGGTGGAGGGAGCATAGCAAGAAAATACATAAACGCGCTAAGAAAATCAGAATCCGACAAACTCTTTCAAAGCTTCTCTGGCATTTCAGCAACGAGAATGAATGCACGATTCATGAGCTATTTCTTTGAATACGACCCCAAACAAGGGATTCCCACACGCATGAAGGAAATTAACCGTTATCTAAAAAAACAGGATATTGTTTTTTGTGGCGCTTTAGAATATAAGCCGAAGCAAACTTCAGATTCGACTGCAGCAGAAATAGCAAAACACTTTAACACACATTTTGTGAATTTGACAAACGTCAAGGGACTTTATGATAAGAATCCTAAAAAGCACAAATCTGCAAAATTCATCTCAAAAATATCTTGGAATGATTTTGATAAAATGGCTCAAAAAATAAGTTTCAAACCCGGGCAACATTTCGTCCTAGATCAAACAGCTTCAAAGATAATCAAAAGAAACAAAATAACTACCTACATTCTTGGGAAAAATCTAAAAAATCTTGACAATTTATTAAAAAATAAAAAATTTACAGGAACGACAATAGAAGGTTAAATATCAATTTTATAAATCTTTTTTTATTCATTAAAATATGAAACGAAACATTTTGGAAGCAAAAACTTTTAACGAAGCTAGAAAGAAAATTAAAGAATCAAAAAAACCAATAATTTTCTCAAGCAATAATGATATTTTGAATAGGAAAATTTTAGAGAAAGAAGAAATAGACACTCTTCTAATACCTTTGAAAGAGAGAAAAGATTTTATGAAACAACGCAATTCTGGCCTCAACCACGTGCTTGCAAAAATAGCTAAAAAACGAAATGTAACAATAGGCATAAATATTGATGAAATAATTCAAGGAAAAAATCCTGAAAGGGCAAAAATAATTTCGCGCGTAATACAAAACATAAAAATTTGTAAAAAAAATAAACTGAACATGGCCTTCATCTCTCCATCCGGAAAACACAATAAAGACGAAAGAGATTTGAAATCTCTTGGCCTCATTCTAGGGATGTCTAATCAGATGTTGATTTAGAAGATTTTCTTTTCGCATGTGAATAAAACCATAAGAAGAGAAGAACTGTCAAAAGTCCACTCATTACACCTAAAAGAGCCACTGTTAAAGAGTTCAAATTCTTTGTTAAAATATCTCCAAACGCAACAAGAATCGCCTCGGGAATTAATCCAACGGATAAAGTAATCACCAAAAACTTCCAAAAATTAATTTTTGTCAATCCCGCAGCATAACTTGCAGCTTCAGGGAAAGCGATGAACGCTAAACGTGCTTGGAAAAATCCTTTCGTGGTTCCCATATGAACTAAAACATCTTCTACTGCCTTCATGCCGCTTTTGGATACAAAAAACTCTGCTATTTTCTTCCCAAATAATCTACTTATGTAAAAAGATATTGTTGCTCCAAGCGCATCACCAATCAAGACATAAATAAGTCCTTTAGTAAAACCAAAGAAAGTCCCTGCGATGATATATAAGGGGAAACCTCCTAACGGGGCAAAAACCATTGTAGATGCTTTAGCAATTATCAAAAGCAAAGGCCCATAAATCCCCCATGCATCCACACGTTGATGGAGATCATCCATCCCAATCAACCTAATGCTAATATACAGAACAAGCAACACCACTGCTATCCAAAGGAGATTCTTGACTACTTCTTTCTTTTCTATTTGTTTTGCGCTTTCATGAAGTCTTTTATGATTATTCATTTCCTCTAAAGAACCAAAATGCAATATAAAAAGATTGTTTAAAAACAAAACCCTTTTAATCTGTGATTGTTTTTATTTATAATGGTTAAAGGAAAAACGAAGGAAAGCAAAAAAATCGAGAGGATTATTCAAAGCTTAAGCCCTAATGAACGTAAAATATTGCCTTATCTAAACGAAAAAAATATTGTCGAAATTTGTAAAAAATCCAATTTAGATAAAGTTTCTGTTATTCGTGCATTGGGGTATCTCAGTGACAAAGGAATGATAGATGTTTCAAAAGAAAAGAAGAAAATATTAGATGTAGATGTAAATGGTGCGCTTTATCGAAAAAAAGGTCTTCCAGAACGTAGATTGTTGAATCTTCTTAACGAAAAACACATCATTTCAATGAAGGATGCAAAAAAAGAAAGCTCTCTTAGCGGAGATGAGTTCAAAGCATCTCTTGGAGCACTTAAAAAGAAAGGATTTATTGAGATAAGGAACAAAAAACTCGTTTTAAATGCCAAAAAAGAAGATGTCGCTAAAAAAATGCCTGAAGAAATACTTTTAGAAGAGCTTCCCCTCAATATAAAAAATATCTCAAAAGAACAAAAAGAAACCATTGATAATCTTTCAAAAAGAAAAAATATGGTTACGTTTAGGGAAGAAAAGAATATAGGAATTCAAGTCACATCCTTAGGAAAACAAGTTTCCCGCTCTGAAATAAATCCCGAAAAGTTCATAGAACAAATAACTCCTGAATTGTTGAGGAAAGACTCTAATTGGAAAGGTAAAAAATTTCGTCGTTATGACCTTAAAGCACGTGTTCCAAAGATAGACGGAGGAAAAACCCATTTCGTAAACCAGGCAATAGAATATGCAAAAGGGATTTGGATTGAAATGGGATTTGAAGAAATGTCGGGAAATCTTATCCAGAGTAGTTTCTGGAATTTTGATGCACTTTTCACACCACAAGACCACCCTGTAAGAGAAATGCAGGACACTTTCTATTTGAAAGAAGAAATGCCTCTCCCAGAAAAAGAGATAGTAGAGTCGATAAAAAAGGCTCATGAAAAAGGCGTCGGAGGAAGTAAAGGATGGGAATATGAATGGAATTCTGAACAAGCAAAAAGGTCTGTCTTGAGAACACACACTACCTGCTTGTCTGCACAAACCCTCTCGAAACTGAAAGAAAAAGATTTACCTAAAAAGTTTTTTGCGATAGGAAAATGTTTTAGAAATGAAACTGTAGATTGGAGCCATGGATTTGAATTCAATCAAACAGAAGGCATAGTTGTAGATAAAAATGCAAACTTCCGTCACTTACTCGGTTACTTAAAACAATTCTTCAATAAGATGGGTTTTGAAAAAATAAGAATGCGCCCTGCCTATTTTCCCTACACCGAACCCAGTGTGGAAATTGATGCATGGCACCCTGAAAGAAAAATATGGTTAGAACTAGGGGGCGCAGGAATTTTTCGCCCCGAGGTAACAATTCCTCTTCTTGGAAAAAACATCCCTGTTTTGGCATGGGGCCCTGGATTTGATAGAATACTTATGGATTATTACAAAATAAAGGACTTGAGAGAAATATATGGGAATGATTTAAATAAATTAAGAAATATGAAGTATTGGTTAAAATAATGAAAATAAAGGATATAAAAAACATTTTGAATAAAAAGAAAAAAGTTATATTTAGTCCTGCTCCGGATTTGGTTAAAACAATCAAGGTTAATCTTAAACTAAAAAAAGGAAGAATAATTTTCACAACAGATACTACAGATTATCTTATGGCAGGACGGCTTGAAGAAGTATTGGAAGAAATAAACGGAAATTTTAGAATTTCAAATTTCGAGATAAATATAGACCATGAAAAAGACCGAATGAATAACAAAGAAGTAACAATTCTCCTAAAAAACAAAAAGCTTGCCCCAGAAATAGTCATCTTCTTAATGGACAATTATTACAAAGAGCTCTCCTGGGAACATTCAAAATGGCGGTAATCACTCTTCCAAAAAGAAATTTTGAAAAAGAAATAGGTAAATTTGATAAAAAAATGGAAGAACAGATTGCCTTATTCGGAACCCCCATAGAAAACATACAACAAGACAGCATCCAAATAGAGGTTTTTCCAAATCGTCCCGATCTTCTTTCTTACCATGGTTTTAAACGAGCCTTTAGAAATTTTCTAGGTAAAAATAAAGCCCTAAAGAAATACAGAATAAATAGACCGGGAAAAAAATACAAAGTCAACATAGATAATTCTGTAAAGGAGATAAGACCATATACTGTATGTGCAATTGTAAGAAATCTAAAACTAAATGATGAAAAAATTAAAGAGCTTATTGAAGTCCAGGAAAAACTTCATTTAACTTTGGGACGAAAAAGAAAAAAATTGGCAATAGGAATATATCCTCTAGAAAAAATATCTCTTCCAATAACATTTAAAGCAATGGAACCTGATAAAATTCGTTTTACTCCTCTCGAATCCACTAGAGAAATGTCTGGTCTTGAAATACTCCAAAAACACCCCGCCGGAAAAGAATATGCCCATTTACTTGCAGGAAAAATTAAGTTCCCTGTTTTTATTGATTCAAAAAAACGTATCTTAAGCATGCCTCCTATAATTAACTCTCAACACACAGGTAAGGTAAACTCAAAAACGCGCGACGTATTTGTAGAATGTTCAGGATTTGATTTTAAAACTCTTGAAAAAACATTAGACATCATGGTAACAATTCTTTCTGAGATGGGGGGAAAAATTTATCAAATGAATCTTAAAGGAATAAAAGGAAAGGATATTAAGAAGAAAACACCCGCTTTCCTTTATGAGAAAATTCCCTTAAATATAGAAAATGCAAATAAGCTGTTAGGTTTAAATCTCTCAGAAAAAGAGATAAAAAAACTTCTAAGAAAGATGGAAATCGGCTATGAAAAAGGTATGGCAATCATACCTCCTTGGAGGATGGACATAATCCATGAAGTTGATATCATAGAAGATATTGCAATAGCATACGGGTATGGTAACTTTGAACCAGAAATTCCAAACATATCCACAATTGGCAATGAAAACCCAAGAGAAATAATGATAAGAAAAATATCACACATTCTTTCTGGAATTGGCATTTTAGAAACGTCTAGCTACCATCTCACAAACAAGGAGAATCAAATAAAAAAAATGGGCAAAAACTCAAAAAATGAGAGCAGTATCAAAGTTGAAGGTTCTAAAACAGAATTTGACACGCTAAGAGAAAATTTATCCCATAAATCATTGGGGATACTTTCGGAAAATATTGATGCAGAATATCCCCAAAAAATATTTGAAATAGGCAAAGTTTTCTCATTTGAAAAAGGGAAAATTTCAGAAAAAGATAATCTCTGCATTGCAATTTCTCCAGGAAACTTTACCGAAATAAAACAAAATTTGGAATATTTGTTTAGAATGTTAGATATAAAAAACATAGGCATTTCAGAACCCTTAGAAACAAAAACCCATTTCATAGAAGGGAGACTAGCAGAAATAAGATTAAACAACCAAATAATAGGTCAAATGGGCGAAGTGCATCCTAGAATACTCGGCAATTGGAAGATAAAGATGCCTGTTGCACTTTTAGAAATTTCACTGGAAGAAGTTTTTGATTCTCTTAAAAAAGGTTGATTATCCAAAGTAATCTTTTTTAACAGGTTCTATTTTTGAATTTTCCCATTTTCCACCGACTTTTCCAAGAATCTTCTCCAAATTCTCTTTAATATCTTGCCATAAAGAAAAAGAATTTTTGATAAATTCTGCATCTTTTTCTTCAGAAGCACACAAATCAGATTGAATAAACATTAACTCATTCTTCATCAATTTTTTATAAATTTCAGAAAGCATTCTTTTCTCTGAATCAGTTAAAACTTTTACAATGGAAAAAATAAAAATAGGTACATTTACTGGATTTAAAAGATTCTCAATAAATCTCATGTAATTGCTTAACTTATCTCCCAAAAGGCGTTTGATTTCCCAGTGTAACATCTCTGTTTCTTGATCTGCAACTTTTTCTACGTGGAACTCCCTATTCATTTCTTCAAATCTAGGCAAATCATATTTCTTTCTAAATTTTTCATAATCTTTTTTCAGATTCTCCAAACTTTGTTCATCTTCTTTAGCCATATAACATCTCCTTTTGGGTTATTTATAAAACTTTTTGAAAGCCTGTGCTGGGATTCGAACCCAGGACCTCATCATATTTGGCAACTCTTGTGATACCAATGATGCGCTCTAACCAGGACTGAGCTACACAGGCATATGCCATTACAAAAACAATCAGAAAGATACTATAAAAATTTAACCAAACTTAAGATTTCCTCGCAATCCAAAGAACAACCCAAGATATCAGAAATGCCAGACTCAAAAACCCAAATAATAATGTTAAAATTCCAAACAGGTTATCTAAGAAAGCTCCAAACGAAAGGGCATACAAAAAGTAAGAAACCGCAGACAAAACTAAAAACAGTAAAAAACCCTTCCTTGCCATGTGTGTTTTGCTAACCTGGGTAGTCCTTTTTTTAGAACTATTTTTAGACTTGGTTTTTTTTGAATCTTTTTTCTTCTTACCTCTTTTTTTCTTTACCATGTTTTATATATGTTCTTTTAATTTATAAAGCTTAGTACAATCTTGGGAAGCCAATCAAATTCTACAACATATGCAGTCACCTCAATCCCTTGGTTAAAAAGACCTCCTAACCACCCCGAATATAAATTAAAAAATACTTCTCTTTCTATAGGTACTAAAAGATGAAGATTATTATTGCTTATTATAAAAAGTGCCCCTAACACAAGAAGCTTAACTAAAAACATTTGAAATTTCATTTTATTGCGACATAGGCATTAGTTATCCAATCAAAATCAATAATTTTTCCAGTTATCTCAAAAATCTTTGATAAGGCAGATTTCACCCAGAAGAAATAAATCTTTGCGCCCGAGAATATTTCATTAATTTTATTCAAATCTACTCCATTTCCCGTAACAAAGAGGAAAACTATCAATAAAAACAAGACCCCTAAAGAGATTAAGAAAAACGCCATTTTAGTCCTAAGATTGTTCCATTTTAGTCCTAAGAGTACAATTACAATTGCAGTTACAGCTAAAAATACCACTAAACTCATAATATAGAATAGGGGAATTAATATAAATATCTTCTGGTTGAATTACATAATTCAGGCTACCATACTTACAATTAAGATAATGTCTATCAAAGCAAAAACATTAAACAACATTCTTTCAAATTTTCCTCCTGTCTTAACAGGACCTTTTGAAACAAATTTCAATGGCCAGAAAGGCTTGATTCCTTGGATAGTGTAACTATCCCCTATTAAATGAAAACTATACCCCAGAAAAAAAGGAAGCGCTAAAAGAGGGAAGAACAATGCTATTAAAATTGAAAAGAATACGCAAAAAGTATAGCTGTGGAGAATACCTCTGTGTTTTGTTGTCCATTGTAATGGTCTAAAAATTGGCTTTTTTCCAAGATAAGAAAATCCTGAATCTACATCTGGAAGAAGGGTTGCAATTAAAGTTAAAATGACAAACGAGAAAGGATTATTGACAAAATTTGAAAAATATAATGCAACTGCAATACCTATGGCTAAATGTGTTTTCCACCTCATATAAATTAGTAGAATCTACCAAATATAAAATTAACTTTTTTAAAATATTTTTTAAACTCAAGAAATATAAGATATTTACAGCCCTGTAGTTCAGCGGTCAAGAATAATGGGTTCTGGACCCATTGACCCAGGTTCGAATCCTGGCAGGGCTATTCTCAACGTTTAAGGTTCGAATCACTTCAAGATGCGAGTCTTGAATGTCCCAGAAAATTTATTTTCTGAGCTGGCAGGGCTATTTTCTATTCTTCAATAAATTTATATAATCCTCTTTCCTTTGTAAAATATGGCAGATGAAAAGGAAATTGGACTTGTTTCCAGCTATTTCAGCAATGTAGAAGTTGCTGCAATAAAGCTTTCTGGAAAATTGAAAGTTGGAGATAAAATCCACATAAAGGGCAACACAACTGACTTTGAAACAAAAGTGAAAAGTATACAGATAGACCGCGAAGAAATTAAAGAAGCGAAGAAAGGAGACCACATTGGAATCAAGGTTCCTGAGAAGGTTAGGCCGAACGATAAAGTATATCTTGTGAAGTAATATTTCAAAAAGTAAGTTCGGTTACTAAGGAAATTTATATGGTTATTTGTATTTGTTATTATATGAGAATTAAGTTAAAAAAGAGGAAACAAAAAGAACCCATAATTTCTTAAAGTACATAAAGGATTTAATAGATGTTGCTGATTCAATCGCCATATTTCAAAAAACAATCTTGTTTATAGATTAGTTATAATCTCTACACGTTCCAAAACCCATAAAAAATAAACAGATATTCCTCTCCAGAAAAAACGAAGTTAAAAGATATATTAGAGAGATGGGTTTTGGTAACAACAAAAATTTAAATAGACTGAGATTCTTCAAAAATCAGGCGCCCCCGTAGTTCAGTGGCCAAATCTTGTCGTGAGTAAAATTACGCATGAGGCTAGGAATGCTGCCCTCTCAAAAGAGGTGATCTGATCTCGATGAGAGAATATGATCTTGCATCTCAATGCAACCTCTTCCGATTTTGGAGAACGGCAGTGACCCGAGTTCGAATCTCGGCGGGGGCGTTTTCTTTCAGGATTTAGTGGAGATTTGGACGAGCAGAGTGAGAATCTCGGCGGGGGCGTTTTCTTTCAGGATTTAGTGGAGATTTAAGTGAAACGCAACCTGTGGATTCAGGAGAGCCTTCCTCAAGAGGTATTTCTCTTTTTACCACTGCCAGTAATCACAAGCATTTAAATAAAATAAAAGCATTCTTTTTATGCGATGAAAGATGCAATCATCTCTCTAAGAAAAGAACATAATGAGATAGAGAGACGAATGATTCTTTTGGAAGAAATCCTCGAGAGTATTTTAGATGAAAATTATGAGGAACTTAAAAAATTTGAAAAAGTGCTTAACGAATATATAGAAATACTTCCTGAACACAGAAAAAAAGAAGCCAAAGTTTTTGAGAAATTATCTAGTCATGATGCCCTTAGGGAATCAATAAAAGAAGTTCTTCTTGAACACTCTCACCTTGATGGACACATAAAAGTTATTCAAGACGCTATGGAAAGTAAAAACAAAAACAAAATAATCCTAGCGTTGGACAACGACTGCAGACTAATGTTTGACAAAATTCGCGAGCACATAAACAAAGAAGAACGTATTTTTCACGAAGCCGTTTTCTTACACTTAAAAGAGAAAAACCCTCCTGCTTGATTCTGACAGAAAAACTTTATAAACCAACACCAACAAGGGTTAATATGAAACGTTCTAGTAGACGATGGAAAAAGAAGGGTCAAATGCGTTGGAAATGGCAAAAAAAACGCATGAGAAAAGCCAAGAAAAAGCGTAAGCAGCGTAAAGCTAGAAGCAAGTAAACAATTAAGTTAGTTTTTTAAATAAAGATTTCCTTAAAAATAAATGGACGAATATCTACCTTTAGACAATTACTTTAGATTGGCTCCTGGTAGAAGATTCAGTATGGAAGAAAATTACATTCTTGAAAACTCGGACAGAGAAGAAACCACTGAAAGACCTCCTGTGGAAATAGCGCATATTGGTTCGGATAGAACTAGGCGCACTCTTCTTGAGCTAGATAATGAATTCTTAGCAAATACACTTAGTGATCAAGAGATTTAACTCTTCCAGTAACATAATGTTTATAAGTTCTGACAAAGATAAATAGATATGGTGAGTGAAATTTGGACGGAAAAATACAGACCAAAAAGTTTTTCTGAGATGCAAGGTCAAGAAAACATTATTAAAAAAGTTGAATCTTTAACAAACTCGTTAAACATACCTCATTTACTTTTCGCAGGTCCTGCCGGAACCGGAAAGAGTACTTTGGCACTAATTATAGTAAAAGAGCTTTTTGGAGAAAACTGGAAAGAGAGCTATCTGGAATTAAATGCGAGTGATGAACGTGGAATCAATGTCATTAGAGAAAAAGTAAAAAACTTTGCCCGAACAAAATCATTAGGAAACGTACCTTTTAAGATAATTTTCTTAGACGAAGCCGATGCACTAACTCCTGAAGCTCAGCAAGCCTTAAGACGTACTATGGAGAACTACTCTTCGACATGTAGATTCATTCTTTCTTGTAACTATTCAAGCAAAATAATTGATCCCATACAGAGTCGTTGTGCAATATTCAGGTTCAAACTTCTAGAAAAGAAGGATATCGATAGAGTCCTGAAAAAAATTCAGGAAGGAGAAAGCTTGGAGATAACTGACGAAGCAATGGAAATGCTCTATGAAGGAAGCGAAGGGGATTGCCGACGCGCAATAAATCTTTTACAATCAACAGCTTCAATCTCTCCAACAGTGAACGCAGACCTCGTATCCACAGTCATCTCTAATGCAAAACCAAAAGATATCAAGGTAGTTTTAGATTATGCCCTAAGCGGAGACTTTCAAAAATCTAGAGAAAAACTTTTAGATGTCATGTTAAAAGAAAGTATCTCGGGACAAGACGTTATCAAAGCAATACAAAAAGAAATTTGGAACCTTCCTGTAGAGCCCGATATTAAAGTTAAACTAACTGAAAAGACAGGAGAAACAGAGTTTAGAATCGTTGAAGGAAGCGATCCTTTTATTCAGCTCCAAAGTCTTTTAGCAAGTTTCGTTCTCGCAGGCCAAGGAAAATAAAATGATTAATGAAAATACTCAAATTAAAGAAGATTTTCTTACTCTAGAAGGAGTGTATCTCGTTAAAACTCATGCCCTGAGTGAGGAACCTTTTGAAGCATATGTTCACAAATTTGAAGGGGAACTTTGTTGTTTTTCTTGTGATGTTGAGAGCAGAGGCAGAGGTTAAATGGATAAAATTAATGAAAAAATAAAATGGGCATACAAGTGGAATTCAACCCGGATTTAGCGCTAAGGGCACACGGAACAAAAGGAAGGTTAGAAGAAGAGTGCATCCCGAATAAACTAGAAGTTGGTAAAGAATATCATTTTTTAAAACAAGGGCAAAGAAACTATTGGCTCGAAGGAGAAATACCTTTGGTTGTTACGGAAGGAAATCAAAATCTTTCAAAACCCATTGCAAGCATCAAAATATTAGAAGCGACCCATAGATTAATAGACGGGAAACCCTCTACATGGGGAACCTATAAGGTTAAGGAGATTTATGACCTTATGGAGGATGCAATTCATTTCGAAGGAAAGGACAAGATTTAATAATCTAAATTCAAAAAGAGGTTAAATGGATAAAATTAATGAAAAAATAAACTGGGCAGAGAAATACCGTCCTAAATTCTTTTCAGAAATTTATGGGCAATATGAAGCAATCCAAAAACTCAAAGAATTTATAAAAAATTTTACGCCTAGTGGAAAAGGTAAAAAAGCTATAATTCTCCACGGACCCCCTGGAACAGGAAAAACCTCTTTAGCTCACGTTGTAGCTCGTGAGCTCAATGCAGAAATTTTTGAGTTGAATGCAAGTGATTTAAGAAACAGGGCAAAATTAAGAGAAATTTTGAGGCCAGCAACTCGACAGCGCTCTTTGACAAAAAAAGGGAAGGTAATACTCATTGATGAGGTCGATGGAGTCTCAGGAAGCAATGACCGTGGAGGTATTCAGGAACTTCTTAAACTTTTGGATACTACACCTTATCCAATGATAATCACAGCAAACGACATCTGGGATAAAAAGTTTAGCACTTTAAGACGCAAAAGCCAAATAGTCAAACTCAAAGAACTTGATTACAAAACTATCCGCAATATACTCATAGATATACTTAGAAAAGAAAAGAAATTTGTTGATCAAGAAGTCCTAAAAAGCATTGCAATAAAGGCAAAGGGAGACCTCAGAGCAGCAATAAATGATGTGCAAACAGCTTCAAACCTAGAAGACCCTTCACAAATAATGTTCGACGAAAGAAATAAAGAAGTTGACATTTTCTCTGCACTGAGAATGATTTTTAAAGGCTCTCCAAACAAGAACATGCTGAAAGTTTTTGATTCTTTGAACATGAATCTAGACGAGATTATGCTTTGGGTCGAAGAAAACATACCTGCAGAATATGAAGGCGAAGAGCTTGTCAGAGCTTATGATGCGTTAAGCAAAGTAGACATATTCAAACGTAGAATCTACAAACAACAATACTGGCGTTTCCTTGTCTATGAAAACATTTTTTTAA
>CAZHCJ010000008.1:0-23290 GCA_964530945.1 Candidatus Woesearchaeota archaeon
GCTTCCTCGTTTATGAAAACGCTTTATTGAGTTTTGGAGTAAGTAGCGCAAAACGTTCCGAAAAATCAGGATTTACTAGCTACAAAAAACCCACACGCATTCTTAAAATTTGGATGAACAACAAAAAAACAGAAAAAAAGAAAAGCATAGCAAAGAAATATTCCAAATTTGCTCATGTGGGCTTGAAACGCGCTATGAGAGAATTCCCAATACTCAAACCAATAATAAAAAATAATACAAAAATACAAAAAGAACTAAAATTAAGCGAAGAAGAAATTGCTTATTTGGAGAAGTAAAATGTAGTAATTCTCTAGTAACTACTGAAGAAAGATTTATAAATGATTTTGTTTAATTCTTTTTATGAAAATTTCACCACAATATAGAAATCATACGAGAATTAATAGTGAAAACTATAATGAAGTTAAACCTATAGAAATTGATTTAAGTATAGGTAGATGGAACATATTACCAACTTTAGAAGAAGACTACGGAGAGTTCGGAATAGAGGGGGGAGAAATATCAGGGTTGCCCATTTTTCCTGGAAGAAACATACAAGCAGATGTTATTTACGATGGAGAAATAGGATGTGTAGATGAAGAGCCTTCTTCGCCATTTGATGAAACGATTTCTTATCCTGTTCGGAATCCTCTTTTTCACTCAGAAAATATGGAAAACTTAGGGAATGGAAATTATAGATTCAAAACAAATTACTTCCCTCAAGGAGATTTTACTCTTCCTACGCTAGATGAAGCACGAGATTTTGAAAAGAGACAACCTAAAATAAATATACTAGAAAAAGCATTTGGGAAAGAATCTTCTAGAAATTTGATGAACCCTGATTTAACAATGAATATGAGGTGTGTTTTGGGTCAAATCTTTAATGAAATTATTTCAGCAGATGAGAGAGGGACAGATGATAGGAGAGAAGGATATTATGATTTTGAAGAGCTTTTAGGAGAATACATTAATCAAAAAGAAATTAATGGAGATTGTAAGGCAATATCTACATTTACTGCAGGAATTTTAGATGCATTGGGTTTGAAATCAAGAATTATTGATGGTTCTGTTATGTATGAAAATCTCTCTATAGAAATGGGACATGTTTGGTCTGAAGTTTATATGCCTTTAAGTGAAAATGAAGGACATTGGATGCCTATAGATCCTGCTATGGGGACTTTCTTATCCTTTCCTGAATGGGAAGACACATATCATTTTGATAGAATAAAATTGCCTTCATTTAAAGACCAGTCAGTAAAAGAGACTAAACTTAAAATTTCATATATTTAAGTTTCAACTAATTTTATAAATCTCTTTTCCTATTTCTTTACATGGGTTACGATATAATTATAGGCCGTGATGAGGCAGACAAGAAGAGTTTCAAAGACCGCGGTTTGGTCAACATTGGCAAGGGATATGTAAAAATGGGACAATATACTTCTATGTCAAATCGTATTTTAATGGATGTCGCTAGAAGCCACGTCGTTTTGGTTGCCGGGAAGAGAGGTAGCGGAAAATCATATACTCTCGGAGTTATAGCAGAAGAACTTTCTAACTTACCAAAAGAAGCAAGTGAAAACATAGCCAGTTTAATTTTTGACACAATGGGAATTTATTGGACAATGAAATATGAAAATGAAAAAGACAAGGCTCTTTTGCGTGAATGGGATTTAAAACCAAAAAAGCTTCCCGTTAAAATATTTGTTCCTCATGGCCATTACCAAAAATACTTGGACAATGGTGTTCCGGTAGATGAAATCTTTGCTCTAAATGTTTCCGAGTTGAGTGCTGAAGATTGGATTTTAACTTTCGGCTTGAATATAATTGAGCCCACAAGTGTTTTGATTCAAAAAATCTTTAACGAATTAAAGCTCACGGGGAAAAAATTTGGAATAAGTGAAATTATTAGTAGAATTCAAAAAGAGACTTCTTCAGACAAAGATACAAAAAACTCTGCAATTGCGCTATTTGAAGCCGCAAAAACATGGGGTGTCTTCGCAGAAAAAAACCAAGAACCTACCAATGTTGAAGATTTAATTAACGCGGGAACAACTACAATTTTAGATTTGAGTGTTTACAATGCTGTCGGCTCATTCAACATCAGGGCATTAGTTATAAGTTTAGTTTCAAGAAAAATATTCAATCAAAGAATGGCTGCAAGAAAAAAAGAAGAAACTGAAGCCATAGGAAAAGGTCTAGATTTTTTATCCGGCACAGAAAAGAGAGAATATCCTTTAACCTGGATTTTTATTGATGAAGCACACGAGTTTCTTAAACTAGAGGGAAAAACTCTTGCAACCGACGCACTCATTCAATTACTAAGAGAAGGACGTCAGCCAGGAATATCTCTTGTGCTAGCAACGCAACAACCCGGACAAATACATAAAGATGTCATGACTCAATCAGACATAGTAATCAGCCACAGGGTAACCTCGCGCCCAGACCTAGAAGCCTTGAACTACATAATGCAATCTTATATTTTAGAAAGCATTAAAAAACAAATGGACGACCTCCCTGCCTTGAAAGGTTCTGCGATTGTTCTTGATGACAATTCAGAAAGAATTTACGCCATGCGCCTACGTCCAAGATTCACCTGGCACGGCGGAGAGGCTCCTACTGCCATAGAAAAAGATAAAGAATTTTGAAAATGGGAATTAAAAGAGTAGAAAAAAACAAAAGAAAAGTAAAGCTAATGCCTTTTTTAGGAAGATTTAGTCCAAAAATAGAATTCTCTGATACATTTTACCAAAAAGGTTTGGGAGGCGGAACCCTCTTTGATGGTAGTTGGACATTCAACCCCAATCATTACGAAGGGGAAACACCAAAAGAACGAAGAGATGCAGCATATCAAGACGCCAAACAACACGCCGATTTTTATAAAGAATTAATTGGTAAAGGAATCTATCCTGAAGAAACTAAAATCAAAGTAAAAAGAAAGAGTCATTCAGATAATTACATAGTAGAATTTTTCATGCCTCACATTCGCGAAATAAATCCCGTTATAACAGAGCATCCTTTAACAGGAAAAAAATTCTATAGAAAAGATTTGGACGAATTAAAAGAAAACGCACATTCATTAAAAGAAAAAATGGAAGAAACGTCTAGAGGATACGGGCACAAATTTGGATTTAATGAAGATCCAGGACATATCAGAAACTATGGAATAGATGATGAAGGAGAATTAAGATATATTGATACTGAGATTTTGGACAGAAAACTTCCATTTGACAAAAGACTTCCTAAAAGTGAGAGAATTTCTTGGAAACGAAAACAAAAAATTAAAGAGGGAATTGAAAAAATGAGGTTAGAAGAAAGAGTTCTTCCAGTTTCAACTTTATTAAGTTTCGTTCTTGCACTATTCTTTCTTTCTTCAAACATAACAGGAAATGTTATAGGAAATCTTGATATAAATTCAACAAATCCTTTAGGAATAGCATTAATTATGGTCTCAATCTTATTTGGATATCTTTATTTCAAAGAATTCTAACATCATCCATTCCCCAAAACCTGGAAATCAACCCTAACGCGCTGTCTTGAAGCGGCGATCTCGCCCGCGACTTTCTTATCCAATATCTTAATTTTCTTTTTATCTTTCTTTGCCTGTTCTTTAACTTTCTTCACAATAGAACTCATCTCACCTTTATCACAAAAATCATAATAATAAATCCGAGTTCCTTTTTTACTCAACATAAAAGCTTCATGTAAAAAGGTATCTTCAAGTTGAGGGCGAGGCATAACTATAACATCAAAATGCAATGGCACAAGCGTTCCTTTAATACCACGTTTAATATTCTTAGCAACCTTCTTTATATCTCCTTGCAACACCACTACGCGACCCATGAGATTGTTCAATCTAATGTTTTCTCGAGCGTATTTATTTGCTTCACGATTAAGTTCATTTGAATAAATTTTACGAGCTTTAGAATTTTGAGCAATAACTATTGGAAAAGGAGCAACTCCAGCACACATAACTAAAACTTTTTCATCTTTTTTTATTTTCTCAGAAATTTCTTTACGTTCATTGCTCAACCGAGGGGAAAAATACATTTTATCAACATTAAAACGGAAAACACACCCATTCTCCTTGTATTTTGCCTCTTTTGTCTTTTCTCCTGCGACGTGTTTCGTTTTTTGCTTTCTTAAACGTCCCTTAAACTTCTCTACTTTTTCCAAAATAGTTTCCACTTGCTTATTCTCTTTAAGAATTTCTTCTGCAAAACTCTTTTTAGTTCTCTTAGCTATTTTCTTAGGGAACTTTACTATTGCAATATTACCTACA
This sequence comes from Candidatus Woesearchaeota archaeon, assembly GCA_964530945.1. Taxonomy (GTDB): domain Archaea; phylum Nanobdellota; class Nanobdellia; order Pacearchaeales; family GW2011-AR1; genus ASMP01. Next base: position 4,277 of record CAZHCJ010000008.1, read on the forward strand.
ATGTCTAATCCAATCCCTTTTTCTTCCTTTTTGTTTGCCATAAATTAAAAAAGTGAAACAAGCATTTAAAGGTTCTGTTTTCTAAACAGAATAGTTTTTTAAATAAAAGAATCTTTATTAAAAAATGGAAAAGAGGCACATTCAAATAAGTTTTTTTGCTATACTCTTGATAAATCTAATGGGTTTCGTAAGCGCACAGTTTTATGGTGGATACGGAAGATTTTCGTTCGCAAACCTCTTAGAAAGTATGGATCCTAGAACCGTTGTCTTCATCATTTCTTTTGGAGTATTTTTTGCTCTTCTTCATAGAATAATAGGAAAACTATTCCGAGAAAACACTACGGTTTCAGCCGTAGTTTCAGGGTTGCTCTCTTTTGGAATGGCTTATGGAATTTACAAATTAGATTTTATTGATTGGAATGGATTTCTATTTGATTTAGGTATTTCAAGCGATGTAATGTGGCCTCTAATGGCAATCATTATCCTAATCGTAATATCCTTAATGCTTTGGAAACTAAAATCTTGGACATTCTTAGTTTTAGGAATTCTAATGATTGGATTGACATTTACAGAATTAATTTATGAAAAAGGGGCTGCGCTTATCGTAGGATTTATACTTTTGATAATCTGGCTCTTCGCCTGGAAGCGTACGAGAAAAAAATACAGCTGGAATAAAGAAAAGAACCAATTCGGAGGAAAATTGTATTTTATTGGAGGTCTTCTTTTAATCGTTCTTGGAGGATTGCTTGGATCGATATGGTTGATAATTTTAGGCGTACTTCTTTGGATAATGGCACTAATAGTTAGAATAAACAAAAGAAGAAAACAAAACCCTCAAGGGCCTTCTTCGTCTTCAACATCTCAAGGCCCTACAAAGGCACAACTTAGAAGAGCCGAAAGACAGGCCCACAAAGAAAATAGGAAAAGAGGGTTGAAGAGGCTCAAAGTAGAAGCTAAAGCATACAGAAGAATTGCAGACAGACAAGACAATCCAAAATTCTACAGAAGTTGGACTCACTTTATAGGATACCTCAAAGGAAGAGGATATGGAAATAACGAATCAGAAATCCTTCAAAGATTAGGTATAGAAAAGAAAGATATGACAAAGGCAGTCAAAAAATATATCAATTAAAACCACTCATCTAATCCTTTTTGTTTCTTTTCTTCTTCAACTTCTCTTAAATCTCTAAGTTTCTTTTCTACTCTGTCCTCAGAGAAGTCGTGTCTCTCAACTAAAATTTCCTTTATCTTATCCTCATTAAGTTTAGGAAAGCGCATTTCCTCATTCTTCACATTTGCCTTGTGAAATAAATGAAAAATCTCTTTCCAATCAAACATATCTTCCTCTGGCAAACTCATAATGCGTTCTTCAACTTCCTTAAATATCAAAACCGGTTGTTTAAATCTTTTCACTAATTCTAAAGCACGTTTCTGTCCTATTCCAGGCACACCTTTGGGATTGTAATCCGTGCCCACTAAAATCCCAAGACAAATAAGTTGATCTAAGCTTAGTTCCAACGTGTTCAAAACTTTTTCCAACTCAATAATTTCTGGCTTTACAGAAACATATCCTGAAAGAGTCTTTCGACGACGAGACATTGTTAAATTTCTTACCAAACGTTCAGCTCCAAACAGCAAACTGTCATAATCTTGGCTGACTATCCCGTAAATTTCTTTATATTGTTTGCTCATGTGGGCCGCTTGGGCTTCACCTTCTCCTGGAGCCTGGACAACTCCTATGCCCATAGCTTCTAAAAGTTCTTTACTCTCAACAATCATTTCTTCCTCTAAGCGTATAAGCTGACTGCGATAACGTTTCATCCCTTCCAAATCTTCCTCATCTTTAGCCTTTTCATAACGTTCTTTAGCCAAATCGCGATTTTCTTTACGTATTGAGTGCGTAATGCCCTTAAGTTTCGGAGCCTCGCCGTCAAAAACATAAATCATTTTAACCCCCTCGGACAATAGCCTAACATTCCTGTAAAAAAGTCCAGAAAGATGGCTCGTAACTCTTGCCTGTTTATCCATTAAAGGCGTCCCATCCTGTTGCCTAACTGTTGAAAGAAACTGATACAAAATATTAAAAGCATCAACACACACTATTTTATCCTGAAGGTCAGAAAATTCAATTTCCTTACGTGGAATGATGTCTTTAATGCTTAAACCCATAATATCTCAACAACACACAATTTTTTATAATTATCTAATATAATTCCTATCATTCTCTTCTCTCAATTCCTTTAACGTTCCTGAATCCTTTATCTCAAGCTCTCTTATCGTTAAATTTACCCATCTCGCAAGATATTTTTGAGCTTTCTTTTTTGTGAGTCCTTTTGATTCAAAAGGCAATCCATAATCACCACGTACTTTTTGAAGAAGTCCTTTGAGGCTAGAAAAATCCGGATTTTTGCTCTCATTTACAATGCCATAATAATCTGGAAAAATTAATTCTGCCAAATCTACAAGTTCATCTCTACTTAAAGTCCTTATATCTCTCTGGGCAGGTGCTCTGGAACTAGTCCTCTTTTCTAAACCTCCCTTTGAACCAGTATATTTTGGCCTTGAGCCAGAATCTCCACCAATTCTACGAGATATCCCAAACTCTTGTTCATAATATTCTTCTCTTGTTAATTCAACTTCATCATCTCTTGCCATTAAAATCCCCTTAAAGATTTTTCCAAAGTATTCATTTCATCTTCTGTCAGCCCAATCTCTAGTTTTTCTCCATTCCTTGAAACAAATTCTTCCAAACCTTCAAACATTTGATTTATTTTTTGTTTATCCGGATGTTTATTATAGCCATAAACAATGATTAAAGAATGCCCTTCGGGAAGATTTTCCCCTATTAGGTTGTTGGCTTCAAAAGGGATGTAATTTGAGACTTCCAGACTATATTTTCCTTTTTCGAGGGAAGATGCTAATCCACCTTCAATGCCCACCCATGTTTCTCCAATCTGCTCTCCGGATTTCCAATTATATTCATAATCAATAGGTAAAATAGACATGGAGAAATTAGCACTTCCTTGAGTATAATGAACCCATCCATTTTCCATCATTTTTCGAACAAATCTTTGTTTTTCCAATTCCAGGTCCTTATCCAAGTTTACTGCCGCACTATCTTTTCTGGCTTCAAATTCAGAGTTTTGTGTTTGACAACCACTCATTAAAATAGCCAATGCCAAAGACACTATTGTGCTTGCTTTTTTCATATTATATTCACTCTTAAGTAGTATATAAATCTTACTATATCATAAATTGTAAGTTTTATATAACTGAGAACACTTCTTAATAAATGAGATGCGTAATGGTCGCGGAAATAGTAATTGGGGAAACCAAATTGTTTTTCGAACCCCCAGAACAATTTGTCCTTGCTGAAACTCGCCGGAGGTTTTTATATGGAAACTGACTTTATTCCTTTAGATTATGATTACTTCGATTTTCGTGGTAAAAATCACATCCAAATCATTGGTAGAAACTCTGAAGGCAAACGCATCTGCTTAATTGATACGTGCCCCATATATCTTTGGGCAATTCTCGAACCTGGTTTAAGTGTTAAAAAAATAAGCAAACTTAAGAAAAAAATAGAAAAAATACAATTGAACGTTAAAGGCCGCCAAACAAAAGTTGAACGGGTCGAGCTTCAAGACAAAAACTTTTTGGGGAAAAAAGTCAAAGCCTTCAAGATATTCGCCACAAACTACAAAGATTTACATGACATCGCCGATGAACTTGCTTTAAAAGGCATAAAAAAACGGAGAGGATATGATGTAGGTTTTGTTACGCACTATATCATTGAAAAGCAGATAAAACCATTACAATGGCACGAAATTCAAGGTGAAGAAATTACGAACGACGATTTCCCAGGAATTGACTCTCTCGATGTGGACATTTCTATTAAACTAAAAAAAACCAAACAAGTAAAAAAAGAGCACAAAAAACAAAAGATGTTTGAGCCTAAAGTTCTTGCATATGATATTGAAGCGGACGAATTAGAAGTAGGAAAAGGTGAAATATTAATGGTTTCTCTCCATTCTAAAAACTTCAAAAAAGTCATAACATGGAAAAAACCTGAAAACGGAAAAAACCTGAAAAAAGTTCAGAATTACGTAGAATTCGTTGAAGATGAAGCTGCTTTGCTAGAACGATTTACCCAAGAAGTGAAGCGTTTTTCTCCTGATTTCCTTGTAGGATATTTCAGCGATGGGTTTGACTTACCTTATCTTAGAGATAGGGCAGACCAATTTAACGTTAACTTAGGAGTAGGAATAGACAATTCAAAACCCAAATTTTATCGTGGCTCTATTCAAACAGGAAAAATTAAAGGGATTATACATATCGATCTTTTAAGATTCATTCAAACGGCCTATGCGCAATACATGTCTTCCGAAACATTATCTTTAGATGAGGTAGCAAAAGAGTTTCTTGGAGATGAAAAAAAACCCTTTCAACATCGTCATTCCTCATTAGTGGAAGACCATCAATGGGAAACATATTACGAATATAATCTGCATGATTCTAAACTGACACTTGATTTGTTTGAAAAATTCTGGCCGGATTTAAGCGAATTTGTAAGGGTTATACAAGAACCCGTATTTGATTTAAGTCGTGCCGGGCTTTCCAAATATGTTGAATCTTACATTCTTCATAACTTAGACCAGTTTAACGAAATCCCTCAAAAACGCCCAACTCATGGAAGTATAGGTAAACGTCGCAGTAGTGGAAAAGTTGAGGGCGCCTATGTTTTTGAACCTCGTCCGGGACTTTACAAGAATGTTGTGTTCTTTGATTTCACATCAATGCACACAAGCATAATAATCTCAATGAACATCTCTGGACCGACACTAATAGAAAATCCAAATAAAGAAGAACAAATTCGGGCGAATTCAATAGAAACCAATCAAGGGAAATTTTATTTTGAAAAACAACCAGGATTTATTCCCTTGTTATTAAAAGAAATATTTGAGCAAAGAAAAAAGTTCAAAAAAGAGTATAAGAAAAATCCTAACAGGATAGCATTAGCCAGAAGCAACGCATTTAAACTACTTTCTGCATCTGTTCATGGTTATATGGGATTTTTTGGAGCAAGATACTATTCAAAAGAAGCTTCTGCTTCCATTCTTGCATATGTGAGAAAATTCAATAAACAAGTCATTGAAGATATTAAAAAACGCAGCCATGAGGTTCTCTACGCAGACACAGATAGCGTGAGTTTTGTTAGAAAAAATAAATCAAAATCAGAAATAAAAAAGATGTTAAAAGAACTTAACAAAAACCTTCCCGGGATTATGGAGCTTGAACTTGAAGGTTTTTTTAAACGCGGGCTGTGGGTAACTACCCGTGGCGGCAAAGTTGGAGCCAAAAAAAAGTATGCTTTAATCGATGAAAAAGGAAACTTTAAAATTCGTGGTTTTGAAACAGTCCGTAGAGATTGGTGTGCTCTTGCAAGAGAGGTTCAAAACAATGTTATAGAACGCATCTTAAAAGAAGGAAATGAAGAGAGTGCCTTAAGCTACGTGAAAGAAATTATTAAAAAACTAAAAAACCGAGAAGTCCCAAGAGAAAAACTCATCATAAAGACTCAATTAAAAAGACCAGTTTCCGAGTATAAAGCTTTAACACCGCATGTCCAGGCAGCAAAACGTATGAAAAAACTTGAAATTCCTGTCAGTAGCGGAAATTTGATAGAATACTACGTAGCAGATTTAGAATTAGACAAAAAAAATCCTTTAGTCAGGGAACGTGTACGTTTACCAAATGAAAATAATCTTTATGATGTTGAATACTACTTAAAACATCAATTGCTCCCTGCAGTAGAAAACATCTTCCAAGTTTTCGATCTGAACACAAAAGAAATCATTGAAGGCAAACGTCAGACAAGACTAGGAGATTTTTAATGCCTAACAAGAAACTAAAAGAACTACTTCATGAATTGAAACATCATACGCCTTTTGCAGCCATGGCAACAATTGTTGCAATCCTCATTGTTTTATTGACTCAATATATCTTAAATGTGACTATTGAAGAAACGCTTTTTGAGAGCTTCCACGCATTGCACATAGTTGCATCTTCAATTGTTACTGCAGGAATTTTTTACAAATATAAAAAAAGCATTTCTAAAGCATTGCTTGTAGGAATTTTTGGTTCAATTTTAATCGGAAGTCTCAGCGACATCATATTTCCTTGGCTGGGAGGGAATCTTCTTGGCCTAGAAACACATTTCCATCTTCCGCTAATTGAATTCCCCACATTGATACTTGGCGTTTCCTTTTTAGGAAGCCTCATGGGTATCTATTACAAAAATTCCATGAAAACAAAATTCTCTCATTTTGCACACGTCTTTTTATCAGTATTTGCAAGTTTATTCTATCTTTTAGCATTCAGCACAACGTTCAACATTGTTTTCTTTATTGCGGCTTTCGCAATAGTCTTCATCTCCGTGATTCTTCCGTGCTGTATAAGCGACATCATATTTCCTTTTTTCTTCCTTGGCAAAAATATAAAACACTGTAACTGTTAGAAATCTTATGAAAGAAAAACTCAAACAAGAATTCGTAGAACGCATGGAAAAGCTTCTAGGAAAATCGGAATTAAAAAAATATCTTGAATCTCTTAAAACTATGCCGAAAAACTCGGTTCGCGTAAACACTCTTAAAATCTCTCCAAATAAACTCAAGCAACGCCTAGAAAAAAAAGGGTGGAAAATAAAACAACCCTTTAAAAAATATCCTGAAATAATAATTATTGAAAGCGCTCTTGAACCAGGAGAACTTGGACGTTCGTTGGAACACATGCTTGGATATTATTATGTCCAAGAGTTGTCAAGCATGCTTCCTCCAATTGTATTGAATCCCAAACCGAGAGAGGCAGTTTTAGATCTTGCTGCAGCTCCGGGAAGTAAAACAACCCAAATCGCAGCCATGATGAACAATGCGGGTTTACTTATTGCAAACGAAATTAGTTTAGGGAGACTTAGAATCCTTTCTTCAAATGCAGAGCGTTGCGGTGTCACAAACACAATTATTACAAGAAAAGAAGGCACAGCACTTTGTAAGCGTTTCAAAAAAAATGGCTTTGCGTTTGACAAAATTCTTCTTGATGCACCTTGTTCAGGAGAGGGAACCTTAAGAACAAAACCAGAAAAAACAGCAAGAATGTGGAGCGTAAACAGCGTTAAACGTCTTTCAAAAATCCAAAAAAACCTCATTAAAAACGCGTTCGGAATCCTCAAATCTCAAGGAATCCTAGTTTATAGCACATGCACCCATTCTCCGGAAGAAAATGAGGAAGTCGTAAATTTTCTTAAAGATAAATTTCCTACTCAAGTAAGCATAGAAAAAGTCTCTTTGCCTACAGAAGTTAGATGTAATCCTGGTGTTTCAGGGTGGCAAGACAAAAAATATGTAAAACATATGGAAAGAGCTTGCAGAATTTACCCGCACGAATTCAATTCAGAAGGCTTTTTTATAGCTAAATTTAAAAAATTAAAATGAAAACTAAAATCATCGCTACAATAGGGCCTTCAAGTTACGATAAAAAAACTTTAAAGAGAATGCAAAAAAATGGAATGAGTATAGCAAGATTAAACACAAAACACATCTCTAAGAAAAAATTTGAAAAAATATATCCTCTTATCAAAAAACTCAGAAATGTTGAGATTTTAATAGATATTAACACTACAAAGGTTTTTGACTGGATTAATGAATTTGATTATGGTTTTCTTGCAATATCCTTTGCAACTAGTGCTTCCCAAATAAAAAAAATAAAAAAACTCGCCAACAAAGATGTCAAAATAATATCTAAAATAGAAAATGAAAAAGGCGTTGAAAATTTCAAAAACATCCTTAAAGAAAGCCACGGGATAATGATTGCTCGTGGAGATTTGGCAAAAAACATCCCTTTTGAAAAAATACCTGCGATACAAAAAATAATAATAAAAGAGTGCAATAAAAGAAGAAAGATTTCAATAACCGCGACAGAGATGCTCACCTCTTTAGTACATTCCAAATCTCCTGAAAATTCCGAAGTCTCAGATATAGCAAATGCTGTGACAAATGGTTCAAAAGCTGTGATGCTCTCAGAGGAAACAGCAATAGGGAAATATCCTTCGCTTGCAGTTAAAATTATGGCAAAGGTGATTAAAGAAACTGAAAAAGAAATGAGCATAAAATGAGCAAAATGAAAATACTAAATCAAAGTGAAAAACGTGAAATTGAACAAAAGCTGCAAGAACGATTCGGAATAAAGAAAATCCCTGGAATTCTAGTAAAGTTTGGAAAAGAAAGAATCTATTTATTTACCGGAGACATTTCAAAAGAAGAGATTTTAGAGATAAATAATGCAGAAAGAATAGAACGCCTTGGAGTTTATTTTGCTAAAATAATTCCAAAAGAACCCGACAAAGTGCGCTTAAGCATGGAAGCTACTCAAATCCTTGGCAATCAAATAAAAAATCACATCTTTGAACTTACAAAAAGTCAGGCAGAAGACTGGATGCACGGCCGAGACCTGAATCTTCAATTAGGAGAATCAAAAAAAGGTTTTTGGATTATGAAGCACATTGAAGATTTTCTTGGAACAGGAAAAGCTTCAATCAAAAAAATAGGAAATTATATTCCTAAAAATCGGAGGTTGAAACCCAAAAATTAAAAAATTAAGATGGCGAAAAAAGAAATTAAAAAAAGAAAGTCTAAAAAGGAAAAAGTTAAATCTTTTAAAGAGATAAAAGTACCAATGAAATTCGATATCGGAACAATGCGATACATTCCAGATTTGGAAAAACTCAAAGATAAAAAATGGAAAAAGAAAAAATCATCAAAGCCGGAAAAATAGCTTCAGAAGTTAGAAGCTGGATTAGACCTCAAATAAAGAAAGGCATGCCTTTACTTGAAATAGCCAAAAAGATTGAATCCAAAATTATTGAGCTCGGTGGCAGGCCAGCTTTTCCCGTAAATCTCGGGGTTAATGAAGTGGCCGCACATTACACTCCTGATCACAACGATGAAACTCTTGCACACGGATTGCTAAAAGTAGATTTCGGCGTTCATATAGAGGGGTGGGCAGCCGATCAAGCATTCACCCTGGATCTTGAAAACAACGAAGAAAACAAAAGACTCATAAAAGCTGCAGAAAAATCTCTCAGGGAAGCTTTAAAAATTTTTAAAGAAGGCACAAGATTAAAAGAAATAGGCAGCGTCATAGATAAAACAATTTCAAACGAAGGTTTCATCCCGGTGGTTAATCTTTCTGGGCACAGCATGGAAGAATACGAATTGCACGCAGGAATTACCGTTCCTAATGTAAACAACGGCAATGCTCAAAAAATACAAAACGGACTTTACGCAATAGAACCTTTCGCAACAAATGGAAATGGCAAAGTAAAAGAAGGAAATCCTTCAGGAATTTATCAATTAGAAAACGAAAGAAACATTAGAAACCCTTTAGCAAGAAAAGTGTTAAAATTCATTTCAAATGAATATGGAACTTTACCTTTTTGTTCACGTTGGATTGTTAAAGAATTTGGCGTTAGAGCAACACTTGCATTGAAAGAACTAGAACGCAATGGCAATCTGCATCATTTCGACCAACTTGTAGAAATTTCCAATGGCAAAGTAGCACAAGCAGAACACACAATATTTTTAGCAGAAAATGGTGAGAAAATTGTGACGACAAAATAGCCTAATCTAAAAACCAAAACGCAGGAGAGTAATGTGCATATGCTTCTTTCATGTCTTCTAGATAATCTCTGGAGCGAGGCAACATGTAAATATCGGTTAAAAAATCTAGGCTAATTCTTCTCGGAACAAAAATAACTGAGGTTTCTCCATCCATGCTCCGGGGAATATTTAACTTTAAGACAATCCCTCCACCCTCATAATTTTCAAAGTGTTTTGCGTATCCTTTGGCATTTTGCAAATCTCTCCCGAGTGAAGCACACTTAACTCTATGTTCTATCTCTCTATCCTGATACCCTACACAAGCAATTTCAAAAGCATATTCTTCTAGATCTTTTGACTCTGGAGACCCTACAAGCATTCGAACTACATCTTCTCCTCTAGATTTCAAAAGGGAAATTTCATTATCCCAAGGAGATAAAATATGTCCGTCTCTGGCCATTTTTAGCGCAGCAAGAGTTGAAGTTCCGTGATAAGCATCAATTTTTTCCATTTTAATTTCTAGAATTAATCTAAATATTCCTTCATAAAACCAATCAGTTCTTTAAAATCTGGCTTTAAAATATATCTTGTTGCTCCGTCTTCAAGTGCCTGCCTTCCGATTTCTTCATCCCCTCCATAATAGAGTAAAACAGGAAAACTCTCAAGTAAATTAGAATGTCCATAAGTTGCAAGTATTTGACTTCCACTTAAGATAGGCATTTTATTATCTAAAACAAGTAACGCTATATCTTCATTTCCTTCACGAAGCCTTTTAACTAAATCTCCTCCATTAGAAAAGCTTTCAAAATTATAGTCTCTAAAATAATTTTTAGAGATTGTAGACATCATTTCTCTTATTGTCTTTTTATCATCAGCATGCATTATTGTTTTTCTTTCTTTCTCTCTACTCATTTTTTACACCTCTTTCACATTCCACTTTCTAGAATGCCTTTTTTCATATACTTTTCTTAAGCTTATTTCCATAAAAAATCAAATTAAAATTTACTTATAAACCTTTCTATAATGTAACCCCTAAAGAATTACACTCTCTAACCCAGATAAGAGCCTTCCATTGGAACTGCGGTTTTAGCAGATTTGATGTAATTATCTTCTATCTTCTTATACACATCTAATACGTTCTGGCTAACACTAGGCATTATCTTTTTCATGGCTTCCATAAAATGCTTTTTCTTGACTTTGTCACTTTTTTCATCTTCTCTTAGGGCAATCATTGCAGCCTCTCTTGCAATTGCTTCAATGTCTGCTCCGGTATAACCCTCAGTTTTCTTTGCCAATTCTTTAATACTTATACCTTTATCAAGAGGCATTTTCTTCGTGTGAATTTTTAAAATTTCCTCACGGCCTTTCTCACTTGGACTACCGACAAGCAAAACCTTATCAAATCTTCCGGGACGAAGAAGTGCAGGATCCACCATATCAGGCCTGTTAGTTGCACCAATAACTAGCACATCGTTTAAGTCCTCCAAGCCGTCCATTTCTGCAAGCATTTGATTTAAAACACGTTCGGTGACTTTTGATCCGCCTTCTGCACTACCTCCAGAACGCTTTCCTGCAAGAGCATCAATTTCATCAAAGAAAATCACACAAGGGCTTACCTGCCTAGCTCTTTCAAAAACTTTTCTCATTCCTTCTTCGCTGTTATGAGCAATAATTCCTCCAAAACCTCCAACAAAATTGTGCATCCCCGGAACTTCGATATCATAAACATCTTCCTCGTAATCAATTACTTTTACTTCCTTGACAAGATCAAGATAAATGTCTCCTTCAATTAAATCCCAATATTCTTTGTATTTTGTTTTGGTTTTATCTGCGACAAGCAAAGCACTCTTAAGAGCTTGCTTTCCGATAGACTGATTAGTGTGGTAAACACTATTGTGATTTGAAGCTAACCTATTTAATTCTCCAGAGAGAGGAATTAAATCAGATCTTGACCATTTTCTCGATTTGATGTATCTATAAATCCAAGAATTTCTTTTAGAATCCAAAAACCCTATTTCCAAAAATCTCTCAAAATTATTCACTCCAAGAATCATTATTCTGTATGTGTCGGAATATTTATTCGTTTTTTTTGTATAAACTCTCGCAACTATTCCGAAATCCAAAAGTAAATACAATAAATCATTTGCAAGATTTTTGCTTATTGTGCTTGCTTCAATTTTGTACTTGCCTCTTTCGTCTTTATAGATTGAACCATCTCCACTAAAATATCCTTTCAACAAATTGGCTTTACTTTTTTCATCAAGAATGAATGCTAATTCAGGAAGCCTTTTTTCTTTAGCCCCTTCTCTTAATTTAAGAACATTTTCAAAAACTTTTTTCAAAAACAAAGAATTAATAGAAGCACTACTTTCAGTTTCATTTAATTTGAACCCGTATTTAAGACATATTTTTCTTAAGTCTCTTCTTATCTCAGGATTTTTGTTATGTATCCTCACTCCACTGTTGAAATCTCCTTCTGCAATCCACAAACCTATAAGTTTCCAAAAATCAGAGTCAATTTTCATAATGGAAGGGTATGTCTTTTTGCTTCCTCTAATCTTTATTTTTATTTCATTCAAATTTGGAGATATCTCTGATTCTTCCATTAATCTATGAAAGTTAGAGATTTTTACCGGTAATCCTTTCCCAATTATATCTGCTAAATATTTCTTTGAGACCCTCAGTATTTCTGCTGTTTTTTCCAATCCAAGCAAAGTTCTTGCCTTTCTGACATACTTTGAAATATTTGATACAAATATCCCGGAATTGTCTTTGAGTTTTTTATAAAGATTAATTTCCTTTATTTTTTCACGTGGCAAATTAAGATTTTTTGGAACAGCAATATAGCTTTCATTTGGAATAAGTTGATTTGTCGGCACATCCGTAAGCTTCCCATTTACAAGGGAGAATAATGAATGATAATCTGTGACTCTTATTTTCCTTCCTGTCCTGGTTGTCACTTCCATAAGCTTTGTGTCCAGTTTATGCTTTATATGGTCACTTATGTTCATGAATCTTATTCTTTTATCTTTATCAAAAGCCAAGACCTGAACATCTAATTTATTCTCAACAATGTCCCCTATACTCATCCTTTTAACAATTCCTTTGTCCTTCACAATAATCTCTTCATTGTAAGGCAATGATTTCCCCACCCACATACTCAATAAAGAAGGCCCTTTTACTTGTATAAAGTTTGCCTCTGATTCTTTTGCTACAGCCTTAGCCAATAAAGTCTTACCTGTTCCAGGAGGTCCATAAAGAAGGATTCCACGAGAAGGACGTATTCCCATTCTTTGGAATATTTCTGGCTTTTTCAAAGGCCACTCTACCGCTTCAACAAGTTCTTGCTTGACGCTTTCCAAACCTCCAACTTTCTTCCAATCAACATTTGGAGTTTCTACCAAAACTTCACGCATGGCACTAGGCCTTACATATCTCAATGCATCCATAAAATCATCATGTTTAACAACAAGCTTTTCCAAAATTTCTTGAGGAATTTCTTCTTCATCATCAAGATTAATCTTAGGCAAAACTTTTCTTAAAACATTCATGGCAGACTCTTTACAAAGAGATTCAAGGTCTGCTCCGACAAAACCATGGGTCATAGAAGCAATTTTGTCAAGTTTTACATCTTTTGCAAGAGGCATTCCTCTTGTATGAATTTTTAAAACAGACAAACGACCTTCTTTGCTTGGAACTCCCACTTCAATCTCACGATCAAATCTTCCTGGTCTACGTAATGCAGGATCTATAGCATTGACCCTGTTCGTTGCTCCAATAACTATAACTTTTCCACGGGATTTCAAGCCGTCCATCATTGTAAGAATCTGTGAAACAACACGCCTTTCCACCTCTCCAGAAACATCTTCACGTTTGGGGGCAATTGCATCAATTTCATCAATGAAAATTATTGCGGGCGAGGTTTTTTCAGCCTCTTCAAAGATGTTTCTAATCTTTTTCTCACTTTCTCCGTAAAATTTGCTCATTATTTCTGGGCCATTAAGTAAAATAAAATTTGCCTCTGATTCGTTTGCCACAGCCTTGGCAAGAAGGGTTTTACCTGTTCCGGGGGGGCCGTGTAGAAGCACTCCTTTAGGAGGTTCTATAGAAAGTTTGTGGAAAATTTCAGGATGTTTCAATGGAATTTCGACCATTTCACGTATTTTCTTAATTTCTTCATTCAATCCTCCAATGTCTTCATAAGTAATCTCAGGAATGCTTTCATCGGTTACTTCGACAGCTTTAGGATTAAGCGTGACTTTTGTATTCTCAGTTATAACAACCGGCTGATTAGGTGAGGTGTTAATAATCATGAATTTTATCTGTGTAAACCCTCCGACGTTGCCAAAACCCATGTTTCCCAACATATCTCCGAGCATATCTCCAATATCTCCTCCAAATTCTTCCGAAAGTAAATCTCGCCTTCTATGTACACCGCCTAAAACAACTAAATCTCCTTTCACTACTGAGCGGCCTAAAAGTCCACGTCGTAAACTCTCTGGTTCGGCCTGAACCATGACGTTTTTTTGTGCAGGAGCAATTATCAATTTCTTAGCTTCCTTAACATCTGATTTAGAAACCCTGACCATCTCCCCAATACCTGTTTTAGAATTGCGTCTTAAAATACCATCAATACGAATTATTCCTTCTCCAACATCTGCAGGATAAGCCCTATCGGCAACCGCGACAGTCATCCTATTACCTTCGATGTTTATTACGTCTCCACGACGTATTCCAAGCTCGCGCATAACTTCTGCGTCTACCCTAGCAATACCTTTGTAAGCATCATCTTGTTGCGCTTCAACAACTTTTAGTTTAACTTCTTTCTTAGCCATTTTTCTTTTCTTTCTCCTTAGCTTTTACTTTATTGAAATTTAAAGACAAACTACCAAAATCTTCAAAACATAACCCCACCATATCGTCCATTATTTTTTCTTGCTCTTTAATAAAAGATACTATCTCTTTAGGTATGGATACAGCATAACTATTTCCAACCATCCTCATCTTAACTCTATATTCTTTTTTCTTTAAGTTTTTAAATTTTTCATATTCTTGTTCATCACTAGGGTGAAGAACTTTATTTCCACAATCTTCGCAAATCACCGCACGCATAATGAACCCATTCCTGCTTAGTTTCGTACGTTTCATCTGTTTTTTACAATCTTTGCACAAAATAGGATTTTCAAAGATGTCCATTTTCTATTGCTCCTAATTTTATGCTTATCATTTTATATTTATATTATGAATGTAAACAACCGCATCAAAACGATACGGCTGTCTGGGTTGAAAAGAGGTGGGAGGATATACTCTCTGTGTATACAAAGAAGTGTATACTATTTAAATGTTTTGCTTCATTTAAGAGTTAAAAATTAAAACAAAATCGTCATGAAACATTTTAAAAACTTCTCGAATATATTTCTTTTATGGCTAAAAAAGAGGAAAAGAAAAGAAATTCTCTATTAGGCAAACTATGGTTTCTCTTATGGAAAGATGACTCTTTAAAAGGATGGATTTTTTCAATAGCATTCATCTTCGTTTTCATTAAATTCGTTTTCTTCCCATTCATGATCCTCGTCACAGGTACATCTTTGCCTCTAGCAATAGTTGAAAGTTGCAGCATGCACCACCAAGACAATTTGTTTACAGAGTTTGACCCTTGGTGGGAAAACAACAAAGACAAATACGGCGAATTTGCAATCAAAGAACAAAACTTTGAAGATTTTCCTCTGAAAAACGGGTTTACAAAAGGAGACATTCTATTTATTGTGGGTGCCAATCCGAAAAATCTGGAAATAGGAGATGTCATAATCTTCCAAGCAAATCAACAAAACCCTATAATCCACCGTATTGTTAATATGCGTGAGATTAATGGAAAAAGAATCTTCTCAACTATCGGCGATAACAACTCTGGACAACTTATCTTTGAGCAAAACATCTCTGAAGAACAAATAATGGGAAAAGCCGTCCTTAGAGTGGCTCCTTACTTTGGATGGGTCAAGCTAATCTTCTTCGAAAGGCAAAAACCAAGTCAAGAAAGAGGTTTTTGTAACTAAAGAAAAGAGGAAAAACTTTTAAACACGCTTAATTAATACTTACAATGGAATTTTGCCCTAAATGCGGCGCAATGCTCGTTATAAAAAGAAAAAATGCTGGTTGCCCTAGATGTGACTACAGCTCTAAAAATCCGGTAAAACTTAAAACTTCTGAAAAACTTGGAGAAAAGAAAAAGATTCCTGTGTTAAAAGACAAAGATTCCGAGATACATCCGGTAATAGAGCAGAAATGCCCTAAATGTAAAAACAAAAAAGCTTACTTCTGGACAATACAAACTCGTGCAAGTGACGAATCCGAAACAAAATTCTTCAAATGCATCAAATGCGACCACACTTGGAGAGAGTATTAATTCTATAAATTTTTAAACTAAATTTCTCTTAACAATTTAATGGCTCTGTAGCTCAGTCTGGTTAGAGCACTAGACTCTTAATATTTTATCTAGGAGATATCTAGGTGTCGGGGGTTCAAATCCCTCCAGGGCCATTTTGACAAAATGGAACTAAAGATATATTCTCGATACTCTTTCATAAAAACAAAGAAAGAAGGTTCAATAAAACAGATAAATTTTTCGCAACCCTCCTCATATACAATATGTATATTTGTTATTTGTTCTATTTTAAATTTCCTTACTTTCCTCTAGCGTTATTTTTTGTGATTCTTGGATCCATCTTTTATTATCAAAAAGATAGAAACTCTTACGACTTGAATCATTCAATGTGGCACATCTCATCAATTATAATAACAATTATTTGCATTCTGGGTTATCTCTCAACATAATCTCACTTTCTTTTAAAATACTCAATTTGTCTCATGCGTTTCAAAACTTTCTCATACGAGCCCTCTTCAAGAACTTTTTTCTTATCTTCGCTTAACAGTCTAAACTTGTAATTGCTTGGAGATTTTTCAATCTTGTCTTTTCCGGGATATTTTTGCCATTTCCCTCCTGATTTTGGCTTGTATTGCATAACCATTCTGAAAAATATTAACTCTTTTTTCGAGATTTTTGTGCCTTTTTTATATTTTCTTTGCGAGCACGTTTTTGTGCCTTTGTGGGCTTGTCTTTTTCAGGCACATTTTTTCTTGGTTTGGCTTCAAAAATATCTCCTTTAACATGTTTTGGTTTGCTTCCTAGTTGAGAAATGACTTTCTTAGCATCCTTACTTGTTCCTTTAAGATACCCTTTTTCTACTTTGGCCATGTTTTTTTCTATAAGCCACGCTTGAGTATCCCAACTTCCTGATTTTCTTCTTCCTGCTAAGCGTTCAATACCTCCTTTCTCACCAACATCGTGGTTTCTAAAACTTGTAAATTGATTTTTGTCACGAACAACAATTCTATAGAAATTTCCTTTTCCTGTAGCTCCTGGCTTTTTTCTTGCGCGTCCTTCAGGTTGAGCAAGCGCCCTTTGTTTTGAAGACATTGATTGCCATTTTTCCTGCGCTTTCTTTATATTCTGCTTAATGACTTTTTTCTGTTCTTTGCTTGCCATAAACCTATAATAAAAAGAAGTACTTTTTTATAAATCTTGAGGATTTAAAAAATTTAGAACCATAAAACACACCACTAAATAAGTTTTCAAGCTATTCGCTTTTCACCGGGGCGGTTAGTGAGTTTATTTTAAAAGCTTCTGGATTTCTTCCATCGCTTCAGCAACATCTCTGCCTTTCTTGGTCAAATTTATTATCTTTATTCGCCCCTTTTTTTCGAACTCGACCAAGTTCAATTCTTCAAGTGTTTGCAAGATCTTTACAGCGTGGCTGTAAGTGCAATCTACTTCCTTAGCTAACACACTCCCGTATTTCAACCTTTTGCTTCTCTTCAGGCAAACCAACATCAAAGCTGGCTTCCTTCTGAAAAACACATCAAAATTGTCTTTCATCTTACTTATACGGTTTATTGTATATAACCCATAGGTGAATGACTTTTAAACCTTTCGAAAACATATTTTTGAAAACACATGTTCGTTCATAGGTTTTCCAATATACCGAATTGAAAACTTATTTAAAACCCACTCTATATGAAAATTTATAGCTAAAATGGCAAAAGAATCTTTAAGAAAACGTGCTAACAAAGCGTCTAAATTTAGGTCAAAAACCTTGATTTGCGTAGTCGAAAACCCAAAAAATATGGGTAATTTAAGGGGGATAGTAAGAACAGCCGAAGCATTATGTATCGGGAAGATATTCGTTATTGACAATGGAAGATTGAATCTCCCTAAAGATTGGCAAAAAATGCGTGAAAACTCTCGTCTTAAAAAGAAAAGTGCTTCAGGAATTAAATGGATTTTTGTCAAAGTCTTCCCTTCAACATATGAATGTTTAAAATATTTGGAAAAAAATAATTTTACAAATGTGGGAACCTCGCCCCATAAATTGGGGGAAAAGAACATCTCTCTTTCTGAAGGAAAATACACTCAGAATAAATTAGCAGTATGGTTCGGTAATGAAGCTAATGGCTTATCTAAAGAAGCTTTGAAAGCATGTGAATTCTGTGTTCAAATTAAGATGTATGGCATCATTGAAAGTATGAATCTTAGTTCATCGGCTTCAATAATTTTAAACTACATCGTGGAAGAAAGGCAGAAATATTCTAAGAAAAAGCTTTCTAAAAGAGCTAAGAAAAAAGCAAACCAGCCAAATTTATAAATACCTCTAATCGTTTTATTAACATGGACAAAAAAACCCGTATACTGGCAATAGGCGACACTCATGGAGATTTGAATCTAATAAAAAAGCTGGCAGAAAAATCGGAAAAAGAAAACATAGATTTAGTCATATTGGCAGGAGACATAACTAACGAGGAACAAAGTGTTAAAGGGCTCATCGGACCTTTTGCAAAGCGCAACAAACCCGTTCTAATAGTTCCAGGAAATCACGAATCTATAGCCACGGTAGATTTTCTAAGCAAAGCGTACGAAAACGCAAAAAACATTCATGGTTACAGTCATACACATAACAATGTAGGAATTTTTGGAGCGGGGACAGCAAATATAGGAGTACACCAAATTCCCGACTCTGAAATTTTTGAAACGTTAAAAAAAGGACATTCTGAGATAATGCATATGGAAAAGAAAATTATGGTTACACATATCCATCCTCGAGGAAGCAAATCAGAGAGTCTCACGGGTTGGCAAGGAAGTTTTGCAGTGAGAAAAGCAATAGAAACCCTAAAACCAGACATAGCAATCAACGCCCATATCCATCAAACAGGTGGAATCGAAGAAAAGATTCAAGAGACTCTTGTAGTGAATGTTTCTAAAAAAGAGAGGATTTTTGAGTTATGAATTCTGGCGTATTCCATATTAACT
>CAZHCJ010000009.1:0-7828 GCA_964530945.1 Candidatus Woesearchaeota archaeon
CTCTTGAAAAATATGGGGAAAAAAGAAATCCATAATGAAACAGTGGCATACAGTTTCGTCACTCAGAGGGATGCAGAAGAACATGGATTGAATCTTGCAGATTTAAGACTGGGAATAATTTGTATGCAGGACATAAAAGATGTAGATTTAATCTTCACTTTAACCGAACTTGGAGAAAACATTAAGGGAAGTTTTAGAAGTAAAGGTATAGATACCACTATTTTTTCTAAAAATTTTGGAGGCGGAGGGCATAAACAAGCTTCTGCTTTTTATCTAGATAATATGCCTATGGAAAAGGCGGTTGAAAAAGTTCTTGAAGCGATAAAGGGAACGGGAATCCACAAAATTTAAATAAAAAACCTTTTTCTTTAAGATAGTTAAACCCGAAACTTTAATGGTTAAAACGAAGGCTTTTGAACCACTTGAAGGAAAGTGTGTAGCTTTTTCTGTGGAAGAAAAACAAGACAGAAGAATTGCTTTATTCCGTTTGTCGAACCAGGAGTCTATATTGCTTAATCAAAATGGGAAACCTCTTGAAAGAGTGATTGATGAAGAAGAAATAGATATTGTTTTTTTGCCCAACCCTATTCTTAGCAATAATGGAAACCCTGTTAGTTATTGGTTTGAACATTTTCCTTCTTATTCTGTAAATGGAAATTCGAGCGATTATGGCCAAATAGATGCTCATAGTGATGAAGCTTTAGAACTATCAAATTATGTCCGGGTCGAAAAGTATGGCGAATTTGTCTAACAAAAAATTTAAATAGGCAAACATGATTGAAATATTAACAACCCTGCGAGTTAAAAGCGCGGAGCGGGAATCTTAGAGTTCTCGTTATTGTTAATATGGAAATAAAGCAATGAAAATTAGGAATTTTCAAGCATTCCATTCAAAAAAACCTGAAAACAAGTACGATGAAAAGTAAAACAAAAATATCAAAACAGATTGAGAGAAAAACAAACCCTGTGTTAGTTGAAACTGTCTTCGAAGCTAAAAAATCAGAAGGATGGTTACCTGTCGCGGCAATTCTTTCAGGCCCTAGAAAAGGTTTTGTAGATATTAATATTTTGGAGATTAATGAATATTTGAAAGAACTTAAAAACAATGAGGTTCTTGTTGTTCCAGGAAAGATTCTATCTCAAGGAGACTTGGATAAGAAAGTGAATATTGCGGCATTCAGCTTTTCTGGCAAAGCGAAAGAAAAAATAAACTCTCAAGGAAAAGCTTTGCATATACTCGATGCAATTAAACAAGATCCTGAAGGAAAAAATATCAAAATAATAACAAAATGAAAATCATTGATGGAAAAAATGCCGTAATGGGACGTCTTGCAAGTTATGTTGCTAAAGAAGCCCTTAAAGGCGAGGAGATAGTAATTGTTAATTGCGAGAACATTATAATCACTGGAAGTAAGAAAGACATAAGGAAAAATTTTGAGGACAAACGTAGTCGTGTAGGTTCAGGACAAAAAGGTCCAAAACACTCTCGAAACCCGGAGAAACTTGTCAAAAGAGCAATAAGAGGTATGCTTCCTAACCATAGGAAAGGCAGGGGCAAAGAGGCTTTAAAAAGAATAACTTGCCATGCAGGGATACCAAAAGAATTTGAGGATAAGAAAAAGATAATCGGTAAGCAGGAAAAGAAATTAAAATCAATTAAAGTAAAAGATATCTCATTCGTAAGGAAATAAAATGAAACGTATTGTTACCTCAGGAAAAAGAAAAAGCGCAGTAGCTCGTGCTGTCTTAAAAGAAAATGGAAACGGCATTGTGTTGATTAACAAACGTCCTTATGAAAAACTAGAATTGTTTGATAAACTTATGATTGAAGAACCGTTAAAAATTGCTGAAAAAGTTCTTGGAAAGCTTGATTTTGATGTGAGGGTCAATGCTAGAGGTGGAGGTCATAAAGGACAAATAGAAGCATGTAGATTGGCTTTAGCAAGAGCAATATTAAAATACTCTGGAAATAAAAAAGAACTTGAAGATGCTTTCACTGATTACGATAGAAACTTGCTTGTTGCAGATGTTCGCCGTAAGGAAGCTTACAAACCGGGAGTGAGTAAAGCACGTAAAAAGCGTCAAACAAGTTACAGATAGTGGTTTTCCAACATATGTTTTTGAAAGGATGTTTTAAAAAATATATTTCATAATATATGCATTAAAAAGATTATTTTATGCCTAGCCCATCCAATTTATCTTGAACTTGGTTAAAAAGTGTTGTTGAAATTATTGGCTTGTGATTTCCCTCATGAATTTCGTTGTTGAATTTAATTTTCCCTATATATGTAAAATTACGTAGAACTTTCTTTAATCCATTCACAGAAAGATTGTGTTTTTCAGAGAGTTGCCTCAAACTAATCTTATTGGCAAGAAACGTCTCAAAAATTTCTTCGATTTCTTTATAATTTTCTGCAGGGACTAATTTTCCTTGCATGATTTTATATCCAAAAGGGGCGCGAGACATAAGTTTTCCCTTGGAAGCCTTTTCGACCATTCCTTTTTTACGGTTTTTTTCTTTTTCTTTCAATTTTTCTACTTCCTCTTTCAAGAACTCATTCTCTTTTTTCAACATTTCTAATTCCTCTTTCAGATTCATATTTAATAAATTGTAGTTAAGTTTATAAAATCAGTCTTTCTTTTTGAAATAACTAAATGTTAGGAGCGGTAAATGAGTAAGAGAATTTATGTTGGAAATTTACCTTGGAGTGTTGGTAAAACAGAACTTGAAAAAGGTTTTTCTAAGTTTGGTGATATTGAAGAAGCAACTGTTATTTCGAACAAATACACCGGACGTTCTCGTGGATTTGGTTTCGTAACCTATAAAAATGATGCTGATGCTGAAAAAGCTATCAGTGAAATGCACGAGAAAGACTTCGAAGGCAGGAATATCCTTGTTAAAGAAGCCAGACCCATGAAGAGTGATATCAATGCATCTGCTGGAGAAGCGAAGAGTATGGAAGAAAAAAAGGCAGAAAAAAGCAGTGAAGAGGGCGGAGATAACGGCCAACCAGAAGAGGAAAGTGAAGACACTGGCAAGGAACCAGAAGAAAATACTGATAAAGAAGGATAAATAAGTTAGATTTTTATATGAAGCCTTTCTGGATTTTTATATGAAAGTTATTGTGCATCATGACGAAATCGGTTTGAAGAAAGGCAATTTCTCTTTTTTTGAAAAAAAGCTAGTTGAAAACATAAGGAAAAATTGTGAAAAAAACAAGGTTAATTTAAGGGATATTTCTAGAGAGAACAAAAGAATTTTATGTGATTTTTCAGATAAAGAAGGCAAAAATAAAATAATAAAATCTTTGAAAGAAATTTTCGGTATTAAGTACTTTGCTTTTATTCAAGAAACAGACAAGAAGTTTGATTCTTTAGAAAAGCATATTAAAAATATCTACAAAAACCTTCAAAAACAAGGTGTAAAGAAAATTGCGTTTCGCACAAAACGCTCTGATAAAAGTTTTCCTTTGAAATCTCCAAAAATAAATGAAAAACTTGGAGAACATGCAGAAAGATTCAATTTATCATTTAATTATTCAAATCCTGAAAAAACCATTTACATAGAAATCTCGAATAAAATATATGTTTACACTGAAAAAATTGAGTGTTTTGGGGGTTTGCCTGTTGGAACAAGTGGAAAAGTTCTATGTTTGCTCTCAGGAGGGATTGATTCTCCTATCGCGGCATGGATGATGATGAAGCGCGGATGCAGAGTAGATTTTTTACATGTTCATGCTCTTCAAAAAAACAATGAGGTTTTTGAAGAAAAGAATGTTGTTTTACAACAAATAAAAAAACTTAATGGTTTCCAATTCAGTTCAAGATTTTACGTTTTGCCTTATTCAACATACACACTAAACGTTGAAGGAAAGATTTACGAGGAGCTTGATCTCGTGTTGTTTAAACATTATCTATTGAAAGTTGCAGAACGTCTTGCCTTGGAAAAGAATTATAAGGCAATTATCACCGGAGATAATCTTGCACAAGTTGCAAGCCAAACTCTTGAAAATCTAAATGTTTCTGAAAAAAGTGTTTCTTTACCTGTTTTTAGACCATTGATAGGAATGAACAAGCAAGAGATAATTAACTTATCAAAACAGATTGGACTATACAAAACAAGTGTTAAAAAATATAAAGATTGTTGTAGCATCATCTCAAAAAACCCCAGTACAAAAACTCGATTAGAGAAGTTTGAAAAAGAATTGGAGAAGATAGACATGGACAAAATTGTTGAGAGAAGTTTTGAAAAAATTGTAGATAAAAAAATTGATAGTTAAGCTTTTAACCTTCGTTTGACAATTAGTTTTGTAAAAGAGGTTAAAATGATCAATTCAATTTGGATTTTTATTATAGCAATCATCTGGCTGTTGTTGGGATATAGGTTTTATGGGAGATTCATTGAAAAGCGTTTGAAGATAAACGACAAAAATAAAACTCCCGCAAGCTCAAAAAAAGAGAATGTTGATTATTCTGCTTCAACAAAGCCCTTTTTGTTGGGGCATCATTTTGCCTCCATTGCAGGAGCAGGGCCAATAATAGGGCCCATTCTTGCAGTGGGATACTTTGGCTGGGGGCCTGTGTTCTTATGGGTCTTGCTCGGAGTGGTTTTTTTAGGTGCCATGCATGATTATGTTTCTCTAATAGCGTCGTCAAGGAACCAAGGCAAATCTGTCTCGGTCATAACCAAAAAATATCTTAATTCTAGGGAAGGGTGGATTTTTGGATTGATGATTTGGCTAACATTGGTCTTAATTATAACTGTTTTTTCTGTTTCTGCAGCCGAGAGCATTGTCGAAAAACCAGACCTCGTGATACCTCTCGTGGCAATAACACTAATCGCTGTAGCGCTAGGATTTGGGGTCTCAAGATACAAATGGGATTATAAACTATCTAGTGTCGTGGCCATTCTGTTAATCTTTTTCTTTGTTTGGATTGGACACATGTTTCCTATACAATTGCCAATAGACAATCCGGATATCTTGAAGAATGTTTGGATTACAATAATCTTCATTTATGCATTTATAGCTTCGATTTCTTCCGTAAAAATTTTGCTTCGACCAAGAGATTATCTTAGTGCGATACAAATGTCAATTATTTTGTTTTTAGGGATTGTTGCGTTTTTCATAGCACGCCCAGTGATTAACGCTCCGATTTACATTCCCAATAGCGTGTTTCCACTTTGGCCAATCCTCTTTATAACTGTTGCATGCGGCGCAATATCAGGATTTCACGGGCTTGTGGCAAGTGGCACGACTAGTAAACAACTTTCAAAAGAGAGCCATGCACGAAGTATAGGTTACGGAGGGATGTTGCTTGAAGCCTTGCTTGCAATACTTGTTACAGGAGTTGTTATAGCAGGAGTTAGCTGGAATTCGGGAGGATATGCGGCAGGAGCCTTCTATGAGATTTTGGAAAGAGGATGGATAGTTCTTTTTGCGGAAGGTTATGGGAATATTGTAGGAAATATCGTGCCATATCTTAGCATGGGTATTGCTGGACTATTAGGAGCATTTATGGTAAACCAGTTCATTTTAACATCTGTGGACACTTCTACCCGACTTGGAAGATTTATTATAACGGAAAACCTCTTCCCTAAATTCAAAAACATCTACATTGCCTCAATGATAACTCTCGTTCCAGCATATCTTTTAGCAATAACCAATAGTTATGAAACTCTTTGGAGGCTTTTTGGGACAAGCAACCAACTTATTGCGGCAATAACGCTCATTGGTATTTCGGCATACTTCATCTCAAAGAAAACAAAAGTAAAATTCATGATGATTCCTGCGTTGTTGGTTTTGATTACGACACTTTCTGCCTTGTTGTATTTGACATTTTGGGCAGGAGGGTACATTGTGGAAGGGCATTACGAATTGGCAATAATATCTATGTTGATGTTCCTTCTTGGCTTATTCGTTGCTTTTGAAGGATTTATTATATTGAGAAAGAAACATAAAAAGAAATGATTTATTCGTCTTTTTTGAACAATTCTTTTTGATTTATAACCATAAAAATTACTGCAGGTACAATAAAAATCCAATGAATCAAAAATCCTAGGACTAAGCAAATTAAGGCCATGACTGAAAACCAAAAGACTTTCTTGTTGAATCTTCTGGAGTGATATTTTTTACTTGTTTTTTTGCTCTTTTTGGAAGACATTTTATAAAAAAGAGAAGTTAAGATAATTTATAAAGATATTTCTTTAAATCAATTTTCTTGTTTTTTATCTCGACGCCTTCAGATTTTAACATAGAAATTTTTTTGGGGGTTCCTTTTGCAAATTGTCCTACCTGTCCGTTGGATTTTACAACTCTGTGACATGGAATCTTTGGGGCATAAGGATTTTTGTTCATTGCGTTTCCTACCGCCCTATATGCCTTTGTTCCTAACTCATTAGCAATTGCTTTATACGTGGTAACTTTTCCTTTAGGTACGCTTTTCAAAACTTCATAACAACATTCATTAAAAGCTTTCTTGTTTTTAGTTGAATTCATTTTGGGTCGTGCCTTCAAGTTCGCAACCACATCCGCTTAGGTCATAAAAGTATTCTCTTGGTTTTGGACAAACTAAATTAAAATTTTCACATATAGAACTTTTATAGGCAGCAATATATGTTCTATTTTTAAGCAACCATGAGCGCACACAGGTTTGAATTGTTTCGTTCCAAGAATAACCTGCTGCAATCAAACAACCATATTCATCTTTTTGCCCTCCTAGGGGGTCGTCTAAAGTCTCGATAAAGGTTTTTCCGTTCGCACTGCATTGCCGAGGATAACTCTCCATTACGGGAAATCCTGCATCAAGGCATTCTTGAAAGTCATTAATCTGCTCTTTTTGAAAAGAATTTACGCTAAGATAAACTCCGAATGCGATTAAAATTAAAGAAACTAAAACTGCGATTACGAAAAAAGATTTAACTTCCTGTTTCCTTTTTACCATTAAAAAATTATGGTCGTGAAATTTATAAATTTATCCTGAAAAATAATTAAAATAAAAAAATAAAAATTAGGTGTCTAAGCTAAAAGGGCTATTAGCGTCCAAATAGCCAAGACTGCCCAAATCAAAAGAGGCAACCAGGCCCTCTTTACCATGTCTTTGTTCACCGTCTTCTTTGTCATTGCCAACAATTCTTTACTATATGCAGTAAAGCCTATTGCAGTAAGTAATGCTCCTAAAACAATCGCAGACATTATCTGAACTATCGTCATTGTTTGAAGCAATAAAGACAATAGTATTGCCGCTAGAATCAGCTCCACAATCACTAAAACGACAGGAGACTTATACAAGCTTTTGGCAAAATTAGCCCATGACTTTGGACTAAAGATTAAAAACAAAATCTTTAGCAAAACTAGTATTGAAAAGACAAGAACAAACCATTCAATAACTGTAAACGTCATTTTTATCCCTCCTTTCACCTCTTTATGTAAATTTTATCGACCTTGAAACTTTTGTAAATTCCTTCCAATATATCAGTGCCTGCGTAACCTGCAAGCAAAGATAAACGGGGGTCAAAATCAAATATGATGCCTACAAAAACCCCTATGATTACTGCAATAATGACTGTTATTAAATAATAAGGCCAAAGAATTCTTCTCCTTAAGGAAAGAGCTTTCAGCAAACCCACGACTCCACGGGTCAATCCACCAACACCCCCCAGTAATCCAGCGACAATCACTGCATCCATTATAAAATTTTAAGGAAAAGTGTTTATTTAAGGGTTTTGATTTATTTAATTGGTTTCTTAATTATGACCATTGCTCTTTTGCCCGCATACTCTTTAGGGAGAATTATATGTGAAGCATTTCCAAAACGTTTTATTTCTGCA
>CAZHCJ010000009.1:7838-22880 GCA_964530945.1 Candidatus Woesearchaeota archaeon
CCACAATATACGATTATTAACCGAAAAGCTGCAGAAATAAATACTTTTTATCGGCCTTCACTGATTCTGGCACAAGTTTCATCATTGAACCGTAAGCTTTCTTAACGTCTTTTTGGAGCTGTTCGATATTAACTTTAAGTTCTTTTGAGCTTAGTTCAACACGCTTAGCATCGGAATTTTCTTTCATGTTCCTGTCCTTTTTCTTTTTTCGTTTCATTTTGTCTAAATCTTTACTTCCCTCCTTTATACTTCTTTTAGTGATTTTAACCATATATACATATGTATATACTTGCTTATAAATCTTTCGCTTTGTATATACTTTTGTATATTCTCCTTAAATTTGTGACTTTTTAGCCGTAAATTTCCATAAAGTTTTTAAAAGGATTTTGAGAGAGTTAAATACTTGAAAATGGAAACTCGAAAAAACCCCAAATGGTACGAAATCTCTACCTGTGGTCACTGTGAGTATTCTCGCCCAGGAAATAATGGAGAAAGTAGTTTAGTGTACTGTATGAATCCAAATAGTCTTTATAATCCAGAGGGTTTTGAAGAAGGTATTCCTTTAAGCAACAGGGAGTGGATTGCGGGATGTGATGAATTTTCTTTTGACGGCAAAAGAATTCCCGCTTCTTATTTAGAGTACATTGCAAAAGAAAGCCCGTTAAGAAATTTCTTGGAAAAAGTCGTTTTGAATTATAGGGAAGATTTGCATATTAGCAAAGGACATTATACTGTAAGAGACCTTGCTTTGATGTTTAAAATTGCGCATGAAAAAGAGAGAAAAATCTTGAAGTCTAGAAGTTTTGAATTTGAAGAAATAAACAGTCACAAACACGAAAACCTATAAACTATCTAAAGGACTTTTTATGTCTTTTAATTTTTCTCTAGAAATATGTGTGTAAAGTTCTGTTGTTGCTATTGAACTGTGTCCTAAAAGAGACTGTATGTATCTAATGTCTGTGCCGTCTTCCAATAAGTGTGTTGCAAAAGAATGTCTGAGAGTATGAGGGTGTACTTTCTTATCTATGCCCGCTTTATGAGCGGCTTTTTTGATTATTTTTTGTATGTTTCTATGACTTAATTTTCCTTTTGGTCCGGAAAACAAAAACTCTTCTTTGTTTTCTTTTTGATTCTTAACCTGTTTCATGAGTTTTTTTTTCAAACCTTTTGGAATGTTAAAAATACGGTCTTTGCGTCCTTTTCCGCTTTTAACATGCCCCATATTTTCCTCAAAATTTAAGTCATTAATCTTTAAGTTAGTAATCTCCGAAACACGGAAACCGCAAGCATAAATCAACGAAGCCATGAGTTTAGATTTTTTGTTATCTAAAACAGAAATGAGTTTTTTTACCTCATTTTTTGTCAACACTGAAGGAATTTTTTTATCTTTCTTTGGACGTTTGATTCCTGCAGTAGGGTCTTTTCCCAGAATTGTTGAAAAAGAATAACGTATTGCGGAAAGGAAAAGAATTACTGAGCTTGCAGCCATGTCTTCAGCTTTCTCAGCAAGGAAAAGCTTTACATCATCTTGTTCGATTTCCTCAGGTTCTTTCTTAATAAAATTCAAAAATTCTTCATTTGCTCTCGTATATGCATCAACAGTATGCTTAGAGGATTTTGATATTTTCAATTCTATTTCAATCTTCTTCAGAAATTCTTGTTTGTTCATTTTAGTTTTGATTAAACCTTGCAACTCTGACAACGATTTCTTAAATCTAAACGATTAAATTCTTTGTCAATATAACCTGCTTTAAAAATTTTGAAGTTTGGTAAAGGCGATTGGTGTTTAAATCCGCGGCGCTTCATTTCCTTAACCAACTCGTCATGTCTTTTTCTTATATTGTGAACTTCAAGCTGGCCCATTTCCACATGACCGCGAACAGATTTTCCTGAATTGAGCGTTCCGACTGCTTGATGCATTTCTTTGTGTTCTCCGAGTAAGTGCCGGTTGCACATTTTCGTTGGATTTAGGTTCCACATTCGCGTCATTTTAATCTTAATTTTTTTAAATCTTTTTTTAGTTTATTTGGGCTTTTGAATAAAAGAGTTTTTATTCCAAACTTGCTTGCTCTCTCAAGATGTTTCTGTTTATTATCGATATATAAAATTTCTTCAGGGTCAAATTTAATCTCTTTTAGAACGAGCCTATATGACTTATCTTCTTCTTTTCTCGCTTTTATTTTGTGGGAATAAAATCTTTTTTTTGCATGATTAAGAATTTTTTTATATTCCTTTTGAAC
The DNA here is from genome assembly GCA_964530945.1 of Candidatus Woesearchaeota archaeon. Taxonomy (GTDB): domain Archaea; phylum Nanobdellota; class Nanobdellia; order Pacearchaeales; family GW2011-AR1; genus ASMP01. Next base: position 10,079 of record CAZHCJ010000009.1, read on the forward strand.
GTATTCTAAATGATAAGGGTTTGTGTCTGAGAAAATGTAGGCAGGTAAATTTAATGTAAAATAGATTCTTACAACCTCTAGATTTGGATTAACTTCGTGTGCTACAAGATATTCTTTAAGGAACTCTTTTTTTGTTTTTTCTAATAATCTTGCCCCTCTTTCAACAAATTCTTTTTTAGAGATTTTTCCCGAACCAAAAAGTTTTCTCAGTTTTTTGCCTTGTTCTTTATCCTGCCAAAAATCTCCGTAATGTGAATCTGTTAGAAGAACTCCTCCGATGTCCCAGATGATTGCTCTGATTTTACTCATTTTAACAATTTCTCAATTTCTTTAATCGCTTGTTTATTATTCTTAAACAAAATTGTTTTCATACCTAATTTTTTTGCGGGTTTGAGATTCCAATCACGATTGTCGATGAAAATGCTTTCTTGTGGTTTGGTTTTAAGTTTTTTCAAAGTCATTTTATAGATTTTTTCTTCTGGTTTCCTTACTCCAACGTCTGAAGAAACAATCACTACATTGAAATTTTTCAAAACGCGCTTGTCAATAATTGCTTTTTTTGAAAAATGCCATTGATCTGAAAGAATCGCTATCTTATAGCCACGTTTTTTGAGCTTGTATGCGTATTTGTAAAGTTCTTTGTTTTTGCAGAAAATTTTTTTATAGTTTTTGAGTATTGTTTTTTCAATCTTTTTGGCAGGCATTTCAAGATTTTTTGCGATAGTGTTGAGGGTTTCTTTTTCTGAGATTTTTCCTTCTATTGCCCTTTCGTAAACCCTATCTATGGAATCTATCCACTTATCCAAAGGAATGTTTAGACTTTTAGCCATACGTCCGTGAAAACTATTTGAAAGTTTTGAACCTTGCTTGAGTTCAACGTCTAACGCTAAAACACCGTTCATATCAAAGATTATTGCTTTGATTTTGTTTTGTTTTCTGCTCTGTTTCTCGTTTTTCATTTATTAGATTATGCGAACTTTGGTATTTAAGCTTTTTCTTACTTCAAAGGTTTTAAAATGAAGGGGTGTTTTTCTTAAATATGCAAGAAAAAGATTTCAAGCAAAAACTTAGCAAAGAGCAATATTATGTTCTTAGAGAAAAAGGCACTGAGAAACCCGGGACGGGAAAATTGCTACATAACAAAAAATCTGGAAAGTATAAATGTGCTGCTTGTGAAAACACTTTATTTAAGTCTGAGCACAAATTTGAATCTGGTACGGGTTGGCCAAGCTTTTATGATTTAGCTAAATCTGGAAATGTCAAGATAAAAGAAGATAAATCTTTAGGCGTGTCACGCACTGAGGTGGTTTGTGCTAAATGCGGGAGTCATCTTGGACATCTATTTCATGATGCTCCGCAAACGCCTACAGGTAAGAGATATTGCATAAACTCTTTGGCTTTGGAGTTTGAGGAAAGGTAAAAAGGAGATGATGAAAACAAAAATCGGTAAAATGGAAAGAGCTATATTTGCGGCAGGGTGTTTTTGGCACCCAGAAAAAACGTTTTCTGAAATGGAAGGGGTTGAAAATACGAGTGTGGGTTACGTTGGAGGAAAGGTAAAAAATCCGAGCTATAAACAAGTTTGTTTTGGGAATACCGGGCATGTTGAAGCTGTTGAAGTAGTTTTCAATCCTGAGAAAGTTTCTTACACTGATTTATTGAATAAGTTTTGGGAAATCCACAACCCTACAACCAAAAATCGTCAGGGTTGGGATATTGGTAGCCAATACAACTCTGTTATTTTTTACACAGACAATAAGCAAAAGACACAGGCAGAAAACTCCAAAAAATGTCAACAAAGAAAAACCAGGAGGAAAATTGTGACTAAAATCAAAAAAGCGCCAAAGTTTTGGCCTGCTGAAGAATATCATCAAAAATATATTGAAAAACAATCAAATTAGTATTTTTTCCTGTGTTTTTTGTACATCTTCTTCTCAATAAAGAAATAGACTACCCAAAATACTGCAAAGAAAACCAGTATTTGAATCCATGTAACAGATACTGAAAAAGCGTATTTTACAATTAGCCAATAAACAAAAGTGCCAATAATTGCGAAAATCGTCGTTAGAAAATAATAATTTGGTTTTCTGTTTTCGTTTTTAGGCTTGTTTTGGTTTGATTTCCTAGAGGATTTCTTCTTTTTCGTCTTTGACTTCTTTTTAGCCATAATGAACAATAGATTTTAACATTTATTAATCTTTTCTAAAGCAAACACTTAAAAGGGCTCGTTTTTTGGATGATGTATGACAATCAAAGAAGGCGATACAGTCGTTGTTGATTATGAAGGAAAGCTTGAATCTGGGAAGGTTTTTGACAGTTCTAAACACGGAGACCACTCACATCCGTTAGAATTTACTTTGGGTGATAAAAAAGTCATTCCTGGTTTTGAGGCAGCTGTTAAAGGTATGAAGAAAGGCGAGAAGAAAACATTTGAAATTGAACCTAAAGATGCTTATGGGGAGCCTAATCCTCAACTAGTTCAAGAAATTCCTAAAAATGCTATGCCTCAAGGGCAAGAACCAAAAGAAGGGATGGTTTTGGCAATGAATTCGCCTGATGGAAGGCAATTTCCTGCGAAAATCGTGGATGTAACTAAAGATAAAATCAAATTAGACTTGAATCATCCTCTAGCAGGGAAGAAACTTGTGTTTGACATAGAGATAAAAGATGTCAAATAAAAATTTTATTTCTTATCTAAATAAATTAGAATGGAGGAACAAATGAGTAAGAAAGTTTATGTTGGAAACTTGCCTTGGAGTGTAACCAAAGAGAAGTTTGAAGAACTTTTCAAGGAATTCGGAAACATAGAAGAAGCTGTTATCATAACAGACAAGTTTTCTGGAAGGTCCAAAGGTTTTGGATTCGTGACTTTTTCTGAAGATAGTGCGGCTGATGCGGCTATAAAGAAGATGAATGAGAAAGAAGTTGAAGGAAGAAAGTTGAATGTCAACGAAGCACGACCAAAGAGAGAATAAAATCTCTTGAAAAATTTATTTTATATTTTTTAATTTATATTTTTAAACATATATTTTGTAACATATGTTTTTTAGAACACATTAAACATCATTAAAGTATCTTTATCAAAACAAGTGTTGTAACGCAATAATGCTTATTAACGGGTTTCAATGTGGAATTATATGGTTTCGGAGATAGTTCAAGCTCTTTCAAGCCCAGTTTTACTGGTTTTGTTTTTCATTTTGGATGTTTTGATAGTTCTTCTAATTGCTTTTTATGCCTTAAGGGAATATGATGGAAAAAGCGAAAAATTAGATTATTTTCATGAGGAAGAACCTGAAGAAATTGATGTTCATTTAATGGGTGCTCAACCGGTTGAAGACTCCTTAGGAAAATCTATGAAAAATGAAGGACTAACAATAGTGGGTAGGAAAGAAGACGAAACAGGTGCTAATACACATTATAAATTGAGTGATGGACGAACAGTTACGCGGGCCCAAGGGGTAAAGATGTGCAAACAGGGAGAATTGCCAGGATATCAAGTATTCAAGGTTCAAGGAAAAGAATATTTAAGGTCTAAACCTAACACTAAGAAAAAAGACAATATCGACAAGCAAAAAAAGATTAAAAAGAAGTGATTTAAAGTATATTTTCTAACATATCTTTTGTAAAATATATATTGGAATATATATGTTCTAGATAGTATTTTTTGAAGGTTACTTCTTCCGTTTCTTTTTCCTGCCTCGTGGATCTCGTGAGAAGGCTGCGACAAGTTTATCGTCAACTTTTATTGATTTGTATTTCTTTCCAGATTTTGTTCGAACAGCACTTTTCCTTAAAATATCTTCAATTTGTTCTCTTAAAGAGAACATATTTTTCTTTGCTCTTTTTTGTAGGGTTTTCTTGACTTCTTCATCAATATTAATTGTAATGGAAGGCATCTAATAACAAGGGAAAAATATTATTTAAGGGTTTCTAAAAAGAAAATCTTAATAAACACTTATTTCTTTTGTTTGACATGGCTAAAAAGAAAACAAAAAGCAAAAAGAAAGTGAGTAACCAAACCTGGTGGATAGTCATTGCGATTATTGCATTGGGTATTTTGGCTTGGTTGGTTTTTGACCAAACCATGTTATTCATTGGATTGCTTCTTGGATATCTACTCGGAAAGAAGTGGTAAGAACAAATTAAGTTCTAAAAGCTAAAGAGGTGAAATTGAATTTCTTAGAAATGGATGGCTTTAAATTACAATCTCCCTCAAGGCCTTAACAATCTCTACTTCGGCCAAAGTATCTAATTCGCAATACTTTTCTAAAGCCTCTCTTACCTGTTTGCGTTCTTTTTCAGACACGCTGTCAGTGTAAGTCACTCTTTCAAACTCTAAACTTGCAACATCTCCTTGCCGTATATTCAAACCATCGTAGCTTAAATCTGAAAAAAGAGGTAAAACCTTTTTTATGCTGACTGAGCCTTTCTGTTTAGGATTATAATAATGGAAATCGCTAAAAGGCTTCATTAAATCTTTTATTCTTGGTAAAAAATTTTCTTCAATTAACTCTTTGTATAATGGGAAAAACTTTGCTAATTCTTTCAAAACTTTCTTTTCAAATCTTTGATTATAAACTAGAATGTCGCCTTTCTTGCCTAAATGTTTTTCCAAGGCTTCAATGAGTTTTGGCCTTGGATCGTTTTTGCCTTCAGCCAGAAAAGAGACATGTTTTAGCTTTCCATTTGGTTTTTCTTGGATGTGTAGGCTGAATTGGAAAGGAATGTGTTGATACGGACGAGAATTGTCGAATTTTGGAACTGCAGGAAAAATGGTTTCAAAATCGAAATAATAGATTGGATATTTTAAGTTGTCTAAGAATTCTTTTATTTTTTCTTTATCTGCATGCATTCCTCCATTCTTCGCAAGAGTTTTTTGTATTTTTTGTTTTTCATTCAGCTTAACGCTTTCTGGCAAGTCTTCCATTTTTACTATGCCTTTATTAAACAAATCAACGGCATTTTTCATGTAAAACCTAACCAAGTGGAAGATATTGTTTTTTGGCAATGAATCGATAAACCCATCTTTTAAGAAAGTGTCATATTCCAAGGTGTTTAAATCTTCAACAGAAAAATCCGGGCATTCTCCGTGTATGCATTTAATCATGTTTTCAATTCTCTCTTCAATATTGTCTTCATATTTAGAATCAAGTTCATTCACTTCATTTGTTACATCTGTTTTAACTAAAAATTCTTTAGGATTTATCTTTCCGTGTTTAACATATTTATTGTTGACATGTAAAATAAAACACTTCCGTATACGCAATCCAAAGCTTTCATAAACATGTTTTTGAAAGGCTAAATCATCGAGATGAAGTTTTTTTGGACGCGTGGAACTCTTAACTTCAACAATGTCCCAAACATTCCCTTCTTTGCCAGGAACCGGAACGAGAATGTCTCCTCTAGAGTATAAATCTTCGTGTAAAAAGCTTGCTTGGAACAAAGGCTTCTGTGAATTTAAGTGCTGTTTTGTTTTTTCTATCTGTTCTTTGAAACTCAATTTGGAAAGATTAATTATGCCTGGAAAAAGCTCTTTTGCGTACTCTTCAACTTCGTAACCTTGTTGCATTCGTTTCTTATCAGTTTCAGAAAGCTCTGGAAGCACTGATTTGTCGTTCTTATACAGCCAAAGAAGCCTCAAAGACTGCAATCCACGAATATAATCTGATTTACTAAGCATTTTCGTTAGTAAAAGAATAAAATTAAGGTTTTTATGGGTTTTGGAAACCTGTCCATTTTAGTTAACATGTGTCAACTTTAGTTTACATTAACTTTTGTTTACAACATAAAAGAAAGCTTTATATACCACTTAATATATATAAGTATTATATGGTTAATGTGCTAACAGACAGAGAAAATGAAATAATAAATAAAAGAATTCACGGCCGTAAACTGAGCCAGAATGAATCAAATATTTTAAGTAAATACATAAGACCAAAACTTAGGAAAATGGAAAAAATAAATCCTGAAGAAATTTTGGAAAAAATTGAGTATAATCAGAAAGCAAGAGCTATTGAAAAAAAAGTGAAAGGGATAGTGTTGGAAAACATTCCAAAAAGCAAGGTTTCTTCAGTTATTTTAACTGGTTCAGCCGTTCAAAATAGATATGAAAAGTATAATGATATAGATGTAATAATTTCGACAAAAAAGTCAATAAAAGGGCAAGAAAAAAATAAAATGATTAAAAAAATAGAGAAAGAAGGAAAAAAGAAAAGCTTAAATCTCGACATTCAGATTCATTCAGAAAAATCTATTTTGAACCAGTATAGTAGAAATCCCTCTTTGATATACCAATTAAAAGATTCAAAAATTATTTACGGCAATCTGAAGCTTCCTGAAAAAATATCTTTATATGGTTTGGATTTAATGATGAAGCTTGACTGGAGTGAAGGCTTAACTCTTGAAGCAAGATCTGAAGAAATATATCGCGGAATTCGAAACGCGCTTCTTGTTTTGCTGTTAATTAATAAAAAAGTGAGCAATCGTAAATTAAATGAAAACTTGATTGCTCTTTTAGGAGAAGATTTAATCAATAAACTAAAAAACAATGCAGCAAACATGCAAGAGAAAAAACTTGCTCTTAATTACTTAAAGCTTTTAACAAGGCATTTGGAAACAAAACTCAAAAACTTAAAATGGGAAAAAATAGAGATAAAAAATCATTAATCCGTTTACTTGTTAATACAGTAGTACATAGGATTATTTTTAAAAATACAAACATGCCTGAATCAAGGGCTTTTCTGGAATCGGAAATTATAGAATATTCTGGCCAAACAGAAAAGACTACAAAAAAGCATTCTTGGAATGAAAAAGATGTTGAGGAAATAAGAAGTAAGGCGCTGAAAAAAATAAAAGATAAATTAGACACTAAGTACTCTGATGTAGAATACAATCCAAAAGAACCTGAAGCTTTCCTTGACGAAGAGATTGGGGATTTAGAAATTCATGATTGATTCTTTTTCATTATGGTAAATCTTACCATAATATTGGGGTGTTTTGTATGTATTAGTTTTTATCTAATTAATCAAAATGTGTGACTTTTTCTTTTCAGAAACAATTTCAAATGTAAATGAAGCATTTCTTTTTTCATATTGTTTTCTTACAGTATCGAACATAGAATAAACATTTTTTGACATATTTACTTCTACCAATTTCTTTTTTATTGCATTCTTTTGCTTTATATATTCATCTGCGCAGGAACGTGAAATAAACTCCACATTTTTGAAGTCTATTAAAATCTCTGAATTCTTCAATTTTTTCAATTTTTTGAAAAATTCGGATATAGAACTTCTAGTGAAGATATTATTGCCAAATTCCTTAGCTAACAATACCTTTTTCATATTTTAAAGAGGGTTTGAATGTATTTAAAATTTTCTAATTTACTCTACAAAATTATAGAAATTGAAATCCTTTTTGGGAACATTTAGACGCAAATATAAAAAAGTCCCTTGAAGAGGCATTTTTGTCTTAGATTTTAGGACTTTTTTCCTTGATTGAATCCTAAAATTCCCTTTCTGGAAATAATATAGAATTCTCCTTCTAATCCTTCTATAGAGAGTCTTTTGCAGGATTTTAAACCATACCCTCTCATTTCTTCGTTCTTTTTCGTGGTTACCTCTCCTTTTACTGCTTTTTGTATTGCTTCACCATCTTCTTGAAAAGAAATATCGTGTTTTGAAAATGCTCCTGGAATAGTAATTCCGTTATCAAAGACTGCTATATCTATTTTTTTCTTTTTTGGAAAATATTGTGCCATAAGAGAAGCATAAGAAAAATTGGAGTGTTCATCTATATTGTCCGAAAGTTCTCCTAAAATATATTTTATACTAGTATCCAACTTTCGTGGAACTTTATCTTCAATTTCATCCATCAATTTATTTACTTCCTTATTTACTTGGTGTTTTTTGTTTTTTTCTTTTTTAAAGTGCCTTATCGGAACAAAAGAGCTTCCTTTACCTGAATTTCCGAAAGGAAATCCTATCTTTCTCATGTGTTCCTTTACTTTTGGTTTTTCTGGAGGAATTATTTCTACTTTTACTTTATTCTCTGATAATTCCTTTAACTTATTGCTAAGTAGAATCATTGAGCAAGGATTAAACCAACCAATTTCTGAAAAGTCTAGATTAACAATTTCTTTTTTCTTTGATTTCTCTTCTATTTCGTTAATTACCCTCAAAGAAGATTTCAAATGGCCTAATATGCCGTCTCCTCTTGGAAGTTTTACTTTAATCATAGATATTCAAAGGAAGTTGAAGTTTTTATAAATTTTGAATACGGTTAAGAAGGGTTATGTGAACTCGGTGATATTTTGAGTGTTTTGGGATTTTTGTGTTCTAACATTATTTATCCTCTAGTTTCTTAAGCATCTTTTTTCTCTGCTTTGCCTGTTCTTCAAACCTTTTTGCTTCTGAAATCCAATATTCTTTGGTTGTATCTTTTTCCCCTTCCATCTCTTCTGCTTTTTTTCTGTGTTTTTCTGCCTGTTCAAGCAAGCTTTTCACCTGCTTTTCTAATCTCTTTTTTCTTTTAACCATTTTTCAATATCTTTTATTTGATTTTTAATATGGGCAGAAAGTTTTTCTGCCTCGCTTTTTTTCAAAACATAATCCATTGTATTTTTGTTTTTGATCTTTAGATATCTCTCATAAGCTTTATGACTTCCCGATATTTTTTTCACAAATTTCAAAAATTCTTTTTTTGTCCACAATTTTTTCTTTCTTATGCAGTCAATTATGTAAACAGTCCTCAATCTCAATATTAAAGAGTATGCTGAAGCATCACTTACTCTTTGATTTGTTTGGCCTGCAATTTCAATGTCTTTATTTACAATATTCAAAGCAGATTTAGTTGTTTCAATGTGCCATTTAAGGTTTTTCTTAGTTAAAAGATTGTTTTTGTATTCTTCAATCAGGTCTTTGTTTATTATTGTTTTAGCTTCTTTAATCATTGCAAGTAATGGAAGAGCATTTTCTCCCAATTGCTTTTCAGTTTCTTTTTTTGAAATGCAGATTATCTCGTATTTCCCTTTTGAAATTTTTTTATTGATGTCTGAAGTTAAAACCAAAACGTCCACATCGCTTTCAATTGTTTCTTCGCCTCTGGAATAACTCCCTACAACATACGCTCCAAGAACCCCTTCCAACAAACCTTCATCTGAAAGGATTTCCAAGACATCTTTTTCTATGTTTGAAGGCTCCAAGATTACTTTAACCTGTGTGTTAAGCCATTTTTTAGGCAGCAAAACTCCTGCAGAATTTCCTACTTTGATTGTTTTCTTGACTATTTCCATTTTTCTTTTATTATGTTAGTTATAACCAGTTATAACTTTATAAAGTTTTCTAGCGCTACAAGTATAGTTTGAAAAATCGTAAGGGTTAAATTATGTTATAACTTTGCAGGGTTTCTTTATTTCCGGATGAAAATTTATATAAAAGATTTTTTGAGTTTTGGGTTTAAAGTAAAATGATTGTGACACAACAATCATTAAAAACTTTAACTCCTTTGTTATATTATGACAACATTTTATCTTGATATTGAAACTACCGGCTTAAATCCAAAGAAAGACAAAATAATAACAATTCAGTTCCAGGAGCTTGACAGATACACTGGCGAATCTGTCGGGAATCTTGTCATATTAAAAGAATGGGAATCCTCTGAGAAGGAAATAATTGCCAGGTTCATAAAAATGTCAAACATACTTCATGAGTATGATTTTAGTTTTGTTCCTATAGGATATAATCTTGGATTTGAGCATAACTTTCTAAAGGAAAGAAGCGAGCTCAATGGCCTGCCTTCTCTTGACATTTTGCATTGTCCTTTCATAGACCTCAGAGCAATAGGCATTTTAATGAACGACGGCCAGTTTAAAGGCTCGGCACTCAGCGACATAACGGGTAAAAAAGGCACAGGAATAAGAATTCCTATATGGTACGCCAACAAAGAATATGACAAAATCATCAACTACATAAAAGACGAAACAAAAGAATTCATAAACTTCACAACATGGCTTTATAAGAAGATGCCAGGATTGTTAGGAGAATTGCAGAAGGATATGAGGGAGTAGATTTTTGGGAGTTTAGGAAAGGTTTTTAATATTCAGTAAGGCTTTTTATTTTATGGATTTAAGCGAAAAAGAAACACGAGAAAGAATTATAGATCGTGATCTGAAAGAAGTAGGATGGAATGAAAAATATATTAAACGAGAAGTGAATTCTGTTATATCTGATTTTAGAGCTAGAAAATATGAAACAAAACAAAGCCAAGGCAAAGAAAAAGGAAGGTTTATCGATTACATTCTTTTAAAAAAAGACATGTCTGTTTTAGCAATAATTGAAGCTAAAAGATTTTCATTAGACGCTGAAAAAGGGAGTATCCAAGCAACTACATATCAAAAAGATATAGAAAAGCAAACAGGCTTTGCGATTCCTATTTTCATGACAAATGGAAAAAATTGGTTTATTAAAGAAAAAGGCTCTCCCACAAGAAAAATTTCCGGGCCTTTTTCGCAAGATGATTTAGAAAGAAGAGAACGATTGAAAAAAGAAGAACAACCTCTTTCTAATATTGAGATAAATAAAAAGATAGTTGATAGGTCTAAAAGTGTGCAAATTTCTAAACAAATTTTAAACCATTTTAATTCGGGAAAAAGGCATGCTTTGATCAACATGGCCACAGGGACAGGAAAAACTAGGGTTTCCATGGCGATAATCGAAGCGCTAATAAAGGCCAGACATGTTCAAAAGATTCTCTTTGTAGTGGATAGAATTGCTTTGGGTAGGCAGGCAAATATGGTTTTTGACAAATTTTTCAGAGGGGAGCCAAGAATTCTTTTAAACGAGGCAAAAGAATTTGAGATGAACAAAAGAATTTATGTTTCCACAGTTCAAACCCTTATGGCTAAAGACGAAGAAAAAGGTAGAAAATTTCAAAAATTTAGTCCTGGTTTTTTTGATTTAATAATATTTGATGAGGCCCATAGATCTTATTATGATAGACAGGGTCAAGTTTTCAAATATTTCGATTCTCTAAAAATTGGTTTAACTGCAACACCTTCAAAAGATGTTGATAGGAATACTTTTGAATTGTTTGAATGTGAAATTGGAAACCCTACTGTTAAATATTCTTATGACGAAGCCGTTGACGATGGAATTTTGGCTCCTTATGACGCCAGAATAATAGAAACAAAAGTTCTATATCTAGGAATTAAAGGCCTAGAACTTGATAAACAATTAAAAGAAGATTTGAAGAAAAAAGAAGGTTTAGATCCTGAATCTCTTGAAGTTCCGGGGACGAAATTCTCAAGATATTTTACAGACAAAAAAACTAACGAGCTAATTGTAAAAGAATTTATGGATAGATGTTATAAAACAGAAGATGGAAAACCTTGTAAAACAATATTTTTTTGTTCAAATGTAAGACATACTAAAGAACTTAAGAAAATATTTGATTATTTATATCCAAATCTTGCAGATGACACAAAAGTAATTGTCTCCAACAAAGACAGGTATATGGATGAGGTTAATAGATTTTTGAAAGATCTCTCACCAAGAGTTGTTTTTTCTGTTGGAGTTTTAGATACAGGTATAGACCTCCCCGAAATAATGAATCTTGTTTTTGTTACGCCCGTTTTTGCTCATACAAGATTCTGGCAAATGGTCGGAAGAGGAACCCGAAATTTTGATGCATGTAAAAATAAGGCATGGCTCCCTCTTGAAGAAGGAATTCATGTAAAAAAAGATTTTAAAATATTGGATTTTAAATTTGGAAATTTTTCCAACGTTAAAGAACATCAATTAGAACCCTCTCCAAAAGACGCGTCAAAAAAAGATGTCAGAATAAAAATGTTTGAGAAAAAGTTAGATTTGTTGGGGAAAAATCTATCTAATAAAGAAAAAGTGATTATTGAAAAAATAATAAAAGAAGATGTTTCTAAAATCAATACAAAGTCATTTGTTGTTCGGCCTAAGAAAGAAATGATTAAAAAAATAAAATCAAAGAGCTATGATTTAAAAAAACACGTGAAAGAGTTAAAAAGAAGTATTGCTCCTTTGATGAAATTTAGTGAATATACTAATGGAAAAATTCAAACGTTTGTTTCTCACTGTATAGATCTTTTCGGATATCTTAAGGAAAACGACATAGTTTCTATAGATAAAGAAAAAGAATTCATTCAAAACAGACTTGAAAATGTTTGGAGTTCTAATCTTAAAGCGGTTCAAAGTAAAAAAGAATCAATTCTCAAAGCTATGCAAGAAAAATTTTGGCAAGAACTAACTTTTTCAAAAATTGATTTTTTAATTGAAAAGATTTCTCCTTTGATGCGATTTTATGAAAAAGAAAGAAAGAAAATAATCAAAATTGATGCTCCTGACACAGTTCTTAGTGTTGAAAAATTTAAAATGCCCCGAAAGAAGAATCCTAAATTTGAAGTTTTTAGAAATTCTAAGCTAGCTAAAAAGATGGAAAAGGGAGGGGTTACTTGGAAAGAACTTTTTGAAATTGAAAAAATTCTGAAAGAATTAAATTCTGCTTGGACGATTGAAAACATACAAAAACAAAAAGATTTCGTGATTTTTCTTAGAGAAATGCTTGAACTAAAAGATCTCCCAGACCCTCAAGAAATGATTAAAAACGAATTCGAGAAAAGAATTGTTGAAAGGAACAAAGAACTTAATGCAGAGCAAATTGAATTCTTAAGACTTCTTGAAAAATATTTCGCATATAACAAACATCTGACTCCTAAAGACCTTACACAGCACCCTCTTGCAGAAGAAAGACCTCTCGATAAATTCAGCCCGCAACA
>CAZHCJ010000010.1:0-15052 GCA_964530945.1 Candidatus Woesearchaeota archaeon
GTTGAGCATGAGCGACGGAAACCCAACCCTTTAGGGTTGGGAGGACGTCATTTTAACTCCTTAAGAAGTTTAATTTTTCTTCTACCTCCCTCAGTTTCAGAAAGTTTTTCATAAGCTTTTCTAGCAAGGAGAATCTGTGCATCGGAAAATTTCTTGAATTTTTTCTTCCAAACATCAGGATTTTCCTTAATATAACGGGCCCAGCGCTCAATTTGCTCTCCATGAGAGCTATCTCTTTTTTCCATTTCCATATCTGTATTCTTTTATTTGTTTCTTTATTTTATTAATTTTCTCTTCATCTAATTTTCCTTCGTAAATTATTCTTAAATGCTTGGCATCTTCTAAATCTTTTTCAGCTCCCAATAGCTCTTCTTTGAAAGCTATGTTGCTTTCAATTGAGGAAAAAAGGATATCTAGGTTGGTAAAAGGAATTTTTTCTGCCTCGCTTAGTTGTTCTTCATCCAACCTGTCTTTAACATACTTAATTTCCATTTCTGGAAGAAATTCTCCTTTCCTAGTGTATCTTACGCTCAAGCCCTTATCAAGATAATCTTCATGAATATTCTCTGCGTTTTCTCCTTGCATGCACTCAAAACCATTTTTTATTAGGTCATGATGCAACCCGACAAAATCTTCTTCGGAAAGTTTTTCAATAATCATGTCTATATCTTCTGTTGCTCTACTTCTTCCGTGAGCAATTGCGACAAACCCGGAACAAACAATATATTTGCAATGCCTAGCAACAATTTCACAAAAATCCTCTGTAAATTTCTCAAGAATAGTCTTATTTTTAACGCCTCGTCTCATAACAATATAAAGAAGCCAGCATTAATAAATTTAAGTTTTAATCATATTTCAAATCAAAATAAATTTAAACTTGTTTTTCCAACTTTAAAACATGAACTCAAAAAAATTCTTAGGTTACTTTTTATTTTTGATTAGTTTATTTTTTCTATCTACTTCTTTAACAGGGGCAGCAATAGGCACAAATATATCTGAATCTTCAATATTTGTTCTAGGAATTGTCTTTTTCATGGGGGGACTCACACTCATTTTAATGGACAATTTAGAAAGTAAATTAGATTTTTATTCTTCTGGCAGAGGGGATGCAAGGACATATCACCTTAAAGACCCTAACGCATATCTTACAATGCATGGATACGATATGTCACTAAATGAATTTAAAGAGATTGTTGAGGAAATGAGAGATTCTCCAGAGATAATGAAAGATATCAGAAAGCATTATCTTCCAGAGTTTAAAAGAGTAGAAAAAGAGGGAGGGGAAAAAGCAAAGATTGCCAGGGAGTTTATGAAGGTAATCGCTGAAGATGAACTTAAAAAAGGCAGAGGGGATAAAGAAAAATATGAATTGTCTAAAAAAGAAAAGAGAAAAATAAAAAGTGCTTTTACTCAAATAAGAGGAGGCCCTGATAAAAAACAAAGAAGGATTTTAAACAAATATGGATTTCATATTGAAATTACAGGAGGAAACCACATTAAATATTCTTTAGGAGATGAGTCTACAATCTCCCCTCTGACAACAAGTGATATCAGGGCAGGAAAAAATCTGGCCTCAAAACTAATAAAGATAATTGAAAGAAATTATCCTCTTGGGGATGAAGAATGACTCCTAACTCTTATTTTTATTCCATCGGAAAATTTTGAAGAATCAAAACCCGAAGTAAGGTATATTGCAGATTTAAAATGTCTAGGATCAATTATTTTTTCATTAACATCCCTATTTAAAATAAGAGAATTTCTTTCACAGAAATCTTCTATCAAAGGGAAACCATAGTCAATGCGTTCATCAAGATAAAATGCATCTGGAGAAATTTCTCCATTATAAACCATCCTTAAAGCACTTGTTTCTATCAAAAAAGGTCTATCTCCCACAAATACTTCTAATTCTGACATACGAATTCCAGAAAAAAAGATATTATAAATCTTTCTAAATTGTAATCTTTCTATAGTTACATCAATAACTACCGACATCAAGCTTTCTCTCCAACACTTCAACACGTTGTTGCAAATGATAAACTTGATTGCTTAAATTTTCCATCTTAGCAGTCATATCCATAATACGTTTAGCAAGACGTTTCCTACGCCCTTCCATCGTGTCTGCAATATCCACAAAATCTGTATTTGAAGTATCTTGTGTCTGAGAGGACTGGTCGAAGATACCAAAGCCCCCAGTGTTTGCTCCTGCTTCTGATTGAATATCTTGGGTGCTTGAAGAAACGTTTTGCGCATTCGTTTGGGCTTTTTGATTCATGGCTTGTTGGCGTTCTTTGTATTGTTTCCCTAAATCCACAACATTATCTTTTTTCTTAAACCATCCCATGATAAAACAAAGACTAAGTTATTTTTAAATTTACGTGTGATAAAACTAAATTAATCCAATCCTTTTTGCAAAGAATAAAGTTTGTGATAGATTTATTTCTTTTCATTAATTCTTTGCCATAAAAACCTTCCTTTAGATTATAAGACATGATTTTTAATCCAATACTATTCAAAAACCCAAACAACATTAAAAATGTTTCATTAGAAACATTTTTTAAACTCGCAAACGTGATTATGTTAATAAAGAGGAAAGGAATGAATTTTAAATGGTTCAAAAAGAAAGGTTGATGGTTAAGAAACAGAGGTTATCTTAATATGGCGAATGATATTGCTAAAATACTTGGAAAAATAAATCCTAAAAAGTATGCTTCTAATGGAGATGCATTACTAAAAAAATACGGTTCTATAAATGCAATCCCTAGTAGTGAAGTTAAACCCCAACCTTTAAGCGAGCATACCTTGACCTATGATTCTGCAACAGAAACCCTTGAACCCGTATACTTCTTCATCTTAGATTTAATGAACGACTTTGGTTTAAATACACAAAAAATAATCGATAATTTCTCCTCTAGCCCTGGCTCGGGACATTTTTCTGAATTGGGACAAAGAGCAACAATAATGCAACAACAAGCATCAAAGATAATGGGGGACATAAACACAGTACTGAGGAGTGTTTTAAATATAATTTACGACTTGAAAGAATTCCGAATACGCTTGCAAAATTACGATGACTTGAACAATCAAAGTGCAGACAAGCGTGCAGCGGCACGTTTAGCACTGAAACAAATTTGGCTAGACAAAGTTGACTTAAATAAGGGAAACTCAAGTATAAAAGCAATGGCATTGGGCCAGGCGGGTTTCCAAACCCTTCTTGATGCGTTTCTTGCAGTTGATGATGTTAAAGATGTGGACAAAGTTGATCTCAACGAGCGAGTCAAACGCATCCTCCGACCACGTATTCTAGAATTTAACGATTGGTTGAAACACAGCGAAACAGAATTAAGAAAACGTTATGCCTTAGAGCGTGATTATCTTAAAAGCCAAGTAAATTCTTTAAAACTTTATTCTCGTTGGGCAAAACCCTACTTAATGGCAGCTCAGCAATTAGAGAGAGGACATCAAAGCCTTAGAGAGCCGGCATTAGTGAAAGCATTCAACACCATTTTATTGGAATTAACTCTCTTAGGAAAACAAAAACTAAATGTTGAAGATGAAGTCCATTCAGGAAACTTTCCAAAAGAAGTAGAAAAACTCAAAAAACAAGATTACTACAGCTGTGTTTTAGTAGACTTCCGTTTTCGTGGCATACCTCAAAAAACTTCGCCCCAATCTCAACACTACTCTTTTGGAGGAAGGGCAGAGATTACATTCCAAGCATACACCTTAAATGATGATGAAATAGCAAAGTTTGAGGAGGAACTAGATTCAAGTGATCTCTCCGATGTTCTAAAATTAATCGAAGGTGCAACATCGGATAGTTTGAAACACATGCAAGATGAGATTGAATTTTTTTTAAGTGAAAAAGACGAATCAGAAAATGCAGAAGAAGCCAAAAAAAGAGATGATGGCTCAAACCCTTTCAAAGCTTTAGTAGGGGGCTACAACCCAAAAAGCAAACCTGGAAAAAAGTCTCTTCCAAAAAACAAATCAAACATTCCTGTAAATATAAGAAAAGAGAATTATGTAGAGAAAGTATATGTACGCCCATTAGCAGATGAAAACTCTAAAGAAATGACATTTAAGTTTTTTGATATATACAAAAAAGCTCACGGAATGCCTAGTTACACTTAAACTATTCTGAAATATTTTCGGGCAAACCGTTCTCTGCAAGATGTCTATTCTTATAATGTCTGTCTTTAGTTATTTCTTTAACAAACCAATGAACGTGAGGCATTTTCACATATGCCTCTTCAACACTCTCGAATTCAATTTCCGCAGTCACCAATCCATCAAGAGTCCCATGGTAAACATCTAAATGGATAGTCTTATTAATGGTCACAAAAGGAATATAGTACCTTGTTTTCTCCAACCTTTTACCTCTGGTTTCTTCCCACAAACGCTCAAATTCTCCTTTAGAAATCTTTATCTCATTTTCAGACCGTTTAACATTCCCTGCCCCTTTTTCATTATAAGTATAAACCTCTCCTTCTTTCCTTACCCTTCTCTCCAAACCCTCTTTGTCTCCCAAGTATCCTTGAATTATTTCTTTAAAACTATAGTTTTCTATACCCAGGGTAAACTTTTCTAAATCTGCTATAAACTTTCTCTCAATTTCCTCGCCCATAAACTTCTCTATTTGATTAGATTTAAATATTTCTTTATACTTAAGAATATATGTCAAAAAAAGAAAAAGTAAGAAAGAAAAACAAAAAAAAATCTAAGAAAGAAAAGCTCAAAGAAAAATTAGATGAGCTGGATGAAAATACTGGGGGAAAAGAAAATGGAGATGGGGAAAACCCAAAATTAGAAGAGGTTATTGAACAGGATGAAACTTCTTTAGATTTATATTCAAAGAAAATAGAAAACATCCATTTTGAGGACTTTTCTCAATCAAACTGGAAAATCTCTCAAAGTAAGGCTCCGGTTTTGGAAGAACTTGCAGATTCCGAACCTGCTGGCCCAAGATTTTTTTCAACTGGAGCCGGAACGGCTCAAAACAACTCTTCAACCGAAGGAGATAGAGCGTTCACATACACTCCTTCCAATGAAGAAAATTCAGAAAGAGAAACTTACACTTCAAACACAGAAAGTAATGAACCCGCTTACACTTCTGGAAGAGAACAAGTCTTATTAACTCCAGAAAAAGTAAATATGCAAAGTATAACCCTGAACACAGGTCCAAGAATATCCCCCCAAGAAACATTTATCACTAAATCCCGAGAGGCAAGTTTCGGAAGA
This sequence comes from Candidatus Woesearchaeota archaeon, assembly GCA_964530945.1. Classification (GTDB taxonomy): domain Archaea; phylum Nanobdellota; class Nanobdellia; order Pacearchaeales; family GW2011-AR1; genus ASMP01. The sequence goes on from CAZHCJ010000010.1 coordinate 5,239, forward strand.
GGATGGGGTGCAGAAAGCATTCGCGTCAGCCCAAAAGATATAAATGTTGATGAAGCAGGAAGGCAAAATCCAATTGAAGCAGATATAGAAAAACACAAACAATACAAACCAGATAGACCAAGCTCAGAGTAGTTTCCTAAAGATTAGAGTGTAGATGACTTAGGATAAACAATGTGATTTCTTCATTACCATTATTAACTTATAAATATGAAAGAATAACATAAGTAAATTATATAAATAAATTTTCTTTACTTTAGATAGATAAAATGGCAAAAAAGGGTGATTATACTATCAGCGATATCTATCAAGGAGGTTATTCTAGTTTAAAACCAAATTATACCGGACCTAGCCATAATGGAAGCTACATAAAAACAGGAAGCTTTGGACTTACCACGGATCCACGTAGCGCAAATATTCTTAAAGAAGTTTCAGACAAGCTTTCCACCGGAGTCAAAAATATCGATGTTACCGCAGTCAGTGCAGAGGTTTTTGATTCTATGCCTAAACAACAATTGAAAGAAGTAGATAGATTGAGCAAACTTACAGGAGTAGACATCTCTATGCATGGCCCTGTTATGGATGTTGCAGGATTCAATCGTCAAGGACGTTTTGATGAAGCTGAAAGAGAAAATGCAGAAAAAAAGGTTTTGAGTACTTTACTGCGAGCAAAAGAACTTAAACCAGATGGCAACATTCCTGTAAACTTCCATACTGCAGAAGGAATTCCTGGAAGCCAGATGCTTCCTCCTGGAGAGAGAGAAAAAGCTGGATCAGATTGGAAAAAATTGCTTGTTGTTAATGTAGATTCTGGGCAAATTTCTCCATTGGGTGAAGAAGAAAAATTCTATCCTGGAAAAGAAGAAATTAGAAAAGAGATACATACGCCTGAAAAAACACTTGACATGCTTAATGCTACAGAATGGGACAACACTCTTTCTAAAATTGAATTTGATAGAATAAGGGCAGATGAAATCTTGAGAGATGCAGACCCCGTCACAAGAGGTTTATATGTTAATTGGAAGGCAATGCAGATGAATCCAGATCTAATTTCAGAAAAAGCTAAAGAAGAACTCAACAATTTAAACCCTCAACAATTATCGGAATTCAAAAAAATACATGCCGCTTCAACCTACGCAAACCAGGCAATGAAAAGTGCCGTAAGTACTTTTAGCAAAGCCTATGAGAATGCAAACGATCAAGAGAAAGAATTTTTAAAAAAGGCGTCTAAAAGATACGGAGAAACCCTTGGAATAAAAGATAATGGAATAAGGGACGCTTCTTCACTTGATCCTTTAAAGCAATCAGAAGCACTCTTCGGACTAATGCAAGAGATGGAAAAGATAAATCCTAAATTTTGGCAACCTTTAGAAAAATTTGCTACCGAAAAAACAGCATCTACCTTTGGTAATGCTGCTTATGGTGCCTATAAAGAATTCAAAGGGAAAAATGTTCCTATTCTGAACATTGAAAATCCGCCTGCTGGTTTTGGATTAAGCACTGGAAAAGATGTTAAAAATGTAGTTGTGGAATCTAGAAAAAAGTTTGTAGAAAACGCCGTTAAGGATGGAATGAACAAAAAGAAAGCGGAGAAAGAAGCAGAGAAACTTATCGGGGCCACATGGGACGTAGGACACATTAATATGTTGAGAAAACATGGCTATACTGAAGAAGACATAATAAAAGAATCTGAACAAGTGAAAGATGTTTTACACATGGTACATTTGTCAGACAATTTCGGTATGGAACACACTGAATTGCCAATGGGAATGGGGAATGTTCCTTTCAAAGAAATTATGAACAAGTTAGGAAAAAAGGGATTTGAAGCAAAAAAGATTATTGAGGCTGGAAACTGGTGGCAGCATTTTAGGACTCCGCCAGTCCAAGCAACCCTGGAAGCCACAGGTTCTCCGATTTACGGAATGAAAATGTCACCGTATTGGAATCAAACGAATTATTTCCAAGAAGGATATTCTGGAGGCTTTGGACAGATGCTACCACAAACAAACTATCAAACGTTTGGAGCAGGTTTTTCTCAACTGCCTTCAGAACTCGGAGGCCAAAGACAAGGCGGAGAGGGAAGCAGAATGTCTGGAAGACCCATGCAATGATTCAAATAAAAAGAATTAAAAACTATATACTCTAAAATATATAATAAACAACTAATAAAAGAGGAAAAGATGGCTAAGAAAAAAAGAAAAAAATCAAAAGGTTCTAAGAAAAAGTCTACTAAAACAAAAAAAGGTAGAAAAAAATCCAAAAAAGAGAGCTCCAAAAAGAAAAGTAAAAAAGATACAAAAAAATATCCTAGTCTGAATCTAAAAAAAGAAAAAGACATTGCGATGGATTTCGCAACAAAGAGTTATCAAAAATTTGACAAACTCGTAAAAAGCGTTGTTCTTTTTGGTTCGACAGCAAAAAATACCAGCGTTTCTGGGTCGGATATAGACATAATAATTCTTTTAGATGATGTTATGGTTAAATGGGATCAAGAACTCATAGCCTGGTATAGAACAGAGTTAGATAAACTTATTAGAACAAATCCTTATCAAAAGAGTCTTCATATAAACACGGTAAAATTAAGCACATGGTGGGAAGATTTAACACGCGGAGACCCTGTAATAATAAACATCCTTAGATACGGAGAAGCTATGATTGATATGGGAGGGTTTTTTGAGCCATTAAAAAGACTGTTACTGGAAGGAAAAATAAAATCCACTCCTGAAGCAATTTATTCTGCATTGCAAAGAGCCCCCCAACATATTTTAAGAAGCAAATCTGCCGAGTTAAGTGCAATAGAAGGAATTTACTGGAGCATGGTTGATTCAGCTCATGCTGCTTTGATTGCAGCGAACATTCCTCCTGCATCTCCCGAACACATTCCTATTGACTTAAAAACGACTTTTGTTGACAACAAAATGCTTAAAATGAAATACGTCGTTTGGTATAGGGATATACTAATGCTTCACAAAAAGATTTCTCACGGAGAAATAAAAGATATAAAAGGCACGGACATAGATGAATGGCAAGACCGAGCAGAAGAATTTCTTGAAGTGATGGCAAAGCTAGTAAGAGACTTGATTGAATGAGATTTTTCTAAAAGAAAATAAAAATTTCTAAGAATTGATTACATTAAAAAATAAAAAAGAAGAGAATTATTCGGCTAGCTCTCTTGCTAATCCACCTAATTCTCTTTTTCTAGTTGCATCAACTGCATCGGGCCTCAAGTTTTCCATCATGTATCTATCAAGAGTTCCCATCGTTTTGTTAACTTCTTCGTACCTTCTAATAGTCTCTCGAGCTTCTCTTAGCTCTTCTGGCGTATACATTCCTTCCGGACCTTCTAATTTATGCTTAGCTTCTCTAGAAGCTTTATCAATAGATTCCACTGTTTCATCTTGCGCTTCTAAAATTCCAAAGATTGCTTCTCTTTGCTCATTTTCTAATCCTTCCAAAACAGGATTGTACCAATTTAAAAGACTTCCAGGTGTTTGTTCTCCTCTCTGCTCCATATACTTACTTCCATATATTCCTATTGCAGTCTTGATACCCTCTTCTGAAACCATTGCCCCTCTAACGAAACCACTAGCCTCTTCGCCTAAATCAAGACCTCTTTCTCCAGCAAGAACTTCAAGAGCTCCTGAGACATACTCAGGACTTTGATTTAATAAACGACTTGCTAGTGCAGCATATTGGTATGATTCAAATGTCATTTTTGTTTAAACCTCCTTTCATCTGATTTTGTTTTAGTTTATCTGTCATTTTAATGTGGTAAATAGATGTGTTTATAGTTTATAAATCTTTCTATTTAGATGTTATCTGTAAGTAGTAACATCACAAAACGCAAGGTTTATAAATAATGATATATTATACATGATACAATGAAAATACTTGCAAAACCAAAAAAATGGGGAAATTCCCTTGCAGTCATTATCCCAAAAGAAGTTGTTGAGGCAGAAAAAATAAGTCAAGAAAAAAGCGTGGAAGTGAAAATAACAACCAAAAATCCTGTTAAAGAAGTTTTTGGTTCTTTAAAAAATTGGGATATAGATACTCAAAAGTTTAAAAATAAAATGAGAAAAGAGGAAGAAATGTCTGAAAAGCGAAAATGGGAACAAAATACTTCTTAGATACATATTCTATAATTGAGATAATAAAAGAAAATAAAAATTTCAAGAAATTTTTGAAAACGAATAATTTTACTGGCATGGCAAACCTTCTTGAAACCCATTACAGAATATCTCAAGATTTTGATGTTAAAAAAGCAAACAAAATCTTAGATAAATTAAAAGAAATTGCTATAGAAATAGAAATTAAAGATGTTAAAGATGCCTCTAAATTTAGACTTGATAATACAAAAAGAAAATTCAGTTATATTGATTGCCTTGGTTATTCCATGGCTCTAAATAGAAAGATGGAATTTGTTACAGGTGATAAAGAGTTTAAAAATTTCAAGAATGTAGAGTTTGTGAAATAATCCAAAAATTATATCAGATCAACACAGGCTTTTTTTCTTTCTTGTAAACAACCTTGTACTTTCCTGGAAGTTTGGGTTGTATTTGTTTTAGAATTTTTCTTACATATGGAACATTTCTCTCGTTTCCAACGGCAACCCCTAAAACTTCTATCCCCGGATTCACAATTGCCGCCTTACCACTAGATTTTCCATAAGAGAGTTGCATTCCGGACTGCATTCTATCTGCTCCTGCTCCAGTAAGCATTTTATTCTCACGTTGAATATGATGGGGGTAGGTAATGACTTTGAAAAAATACTGTCTTGATAATGGCTTGTCAAGTTTTTTATTAATAAATTGTCTACACGCTTCCAAGGCATTATGGCGTATCTGAACTCTTTCCTGAGCCACAAGCATTAAATGGTGTTTATATTTATTTTTCTTGTAAGAAACTTTGTCTCCCATTGTAAACTTAACAATTTTCTGTTGAGGGACAGTTTTAACATACGATTTCCCTTTTTTCTTACTCACGCGAGTGTAAGGAACTACGCGTTTCTTTGAATATGAAGATGCCTTTCTTAATGCCATTATTTCTTTTCTCCTTTCTCAAGAATATTTACCTTAGTGGTTATTGCTTGGCCGGGCAAACCCTTTTCAAAAATTGCCCTAACTACTCCTTTGTTTCCATGCGCTCCAGAAATTTTTCCTTGGATTATTTTTGCCTTACTTCCTGGAGACGTCCATTCTACACTTTTTCCAACTAGTTTTTCCGCATCTTTTCGGCTATTAATAGCCGAAACTTCAATTAAGTAATGTTTCTCTTTAACTGTCTTCCGTCCTCGACGAAAGTTAATTAACTTGCCTTCCATGTTAAATATTGATAAATTTGATTTATAAAACTTGCCTTACCTTCCAAAAGAGCTCAAGAGAACTTTTATAAAATTATTTCAAACTTTCCAAGTTCTTTTTCAATCAAATTAAAGACTTTAGGGTTAACCTCTAAAGATTTATTCTGTTTCTTTTGATTTTCAATATGTGCAGAGACTTCGTTCATATCTGAAGCATCAACCTTGTTTGTAATTTTTTTAACACTATTCCCCAGAAACAAGAAACTTGCCGAATTTGTATGTAATATTTCTGCAACTTTCGACTCTTTTCCTTCTTTATATTTAATCCTCATCCTAGATTTTTCCATCTCCATCAACTCAGAACGTTGGGAATATTCCATCAAGTCACTAATCAGAATACTTGCATCTTTTCTTATTTTATCTACCTTATGTGCTTTGATTTTTGAACCTTTCTTTTTATGCTCTTTTTTTATTTTAACTACATCTTCAAGAATCCTTTTATGTTGCGGAGAAAACTTCCCTTCTCCCACAAGTTTCTCAAATTCTTTGATTAAAACATTTTCTGTTTTGTTCTTTCCAATTATCGCTTTAAGCAAACCGAAGATGTCTCCATAAGCTTCTTCAATAGTCTTCTCATTAGCACGTTTTTCTATGTCTCCCCTAAGCTTCTCAAGACGTTTCAAATAATCATCAGAATCTTTAACCAGCTTGTCAATCTCCGAGCCTTTAACAGATATCTTAGGGTCATGCTCATAATCCCTAAACATCCCTACAAGTTTCCCTAAAACAGCAACCTCAGATTTCTTGAGCATTTTCTCCTTTGTGACAAAAATCTTTTCCATCAACTTTGGAGTTTCCTTATGTGTTGGCGGCGGTGACCCATAAAGCATTATTAATGCCTGGCTTGGGTTTAGAACTTTATAATATAAATCTACCATTGCATCCAACAAACGCTTGTCAACAAGCTTACTTGTTTTTTCCGCGGTTTGCATGAACATGTCTATGGCTTCAGGACTAGGTTTCAAACGACCCATCTTCAATAAAGCTTTCCATGGCAAAAAAGTTCCTTTATCATAAAGAGGCACACCATCACGAATAAAAGTAAACATCACAGGGTGGGCATCTTTTACAGCCTCCCAAAAATCAGTCAATAAATAAATTTGCACATTAAGAACATTCTTCTTCAGACCTGCTAAAGCACTAGCTTCAGAAATAAACTGATAAATCATGCTTCTTAACCTCTCTTTTAGTTCAAGACGTGGCATTCTCTTAACATCAGTATCATTTATTATGACAAAACAATCAACATCACTACTTGGCGTGACATTTCCACGAACCAAACTACCACCAACAACATAACTCACAACATATTTGTCAAACTTTTGCAAAACTAAATTCTTGTGAATTTCCGCAACACGCAATGCAGAAAGTATTCCCGTATCATGCAAAGGGTAAGATAAACCAATAAAATTCACTAAATCAAATTTGCTATCCATACAAGCTTCCCAAATATCTACCGGAGTTTTAAGATAAACCCATGCGTCCTGTTTATATTTATCAACAAATTCAACAATTCCTTTTTTAATCTCCGCACGTTCTTTATATTTCTCTTCTGGAATTATCACATATAAATGAACTTTCTTCTGAAGTTTCTTAAACTGCTCCTCGGGAATATTTTCTCCCAACTCATCCTCTGCAAAAACCTTGACTGCTTGCTGAGGTAAAATACCTATTGCTTTAACAAATTTATATTTTTTAATGATATCTCCTTTAAGTTTCTCTAAATCTTCTTTCGTTTTTTCCATCTTCTTCTGCAACTCAGAAGTATCTGGCATAACAGCTTTTTTTGCTGTATAATTATTCTCTAAATCCATTCCAGGAATTTCGCTTGAGTCTGAATTAGATTTTTTAACACGTCCTTTAGAAGATTTTTTCTTACTCATAGACTAATATAAAGATGAAAGCTTATAAAGTTTTTGAAAGAAAAACTTAAAAGCAATAAATTCATCGTTTTTTAATAAATGGTCCATTAGTCTAATGGTAGAACAATTCGTTTACACCGAATAGGCGGAGGTTCGATTCCTCCATGGACCATTCAAAATAAATTTAAAAAGGAAGAAAGATTAATTCTACCATGAAAAAAAGTTTTGAGAAACATCAAAAAACATGGATTATTGCAGGGACAATAATGCTTTTAGCCTTGCTCGCAACATACATAATTTTTCAATTCTCTCCAACCCAGACAATTTCTGTCAACGGTCAATCTCAAATAGAAGTTATACCGGATATATTGACAATGAACTTTTTAATTGAGAGCATTGCAACTACTGCATCCGAAGCAAGCGATACAAACACAGAAAAATATAATGCTTTCGTATCTTCCATAACCTCTCTAGGGGTTTATGGAGAAAAAATAAAAACAACTAATATAAACGTTCAAAAGAATTACGAGTGGAATAATGGGCAAAGAGTGGACAAAGGTTATATCGCAACCCATAATGTTAAAATTGAACTTGACTCTGAAGAGACAAATAAACTCTCACAAATTTTAGATGAAGGAATAGGTGCGGGAGCTTTAATAAGTTACATTAATTTTGAACTTTCCTCTGAACTTGAAAAGGGAAAAGAAGCTGAAGCGATTCAGGCTGCAACCGAGAATGCCCGAAGCAAGGCAGAAAATATTGCTCAAGGTCTTGATGCTAAACTTGGGAGTATAGTTTCAGTGACTGATTCAAACACCTACTATAATCCTCCCTATATTTATTACGCTGAAGGTTCTGTTGCGAGAGACGCAGAGGCTTCGGGAGAATCTGCAAAAGCTGCAATTTCTGGGATAAATCCAAATGGACAAACCGTTCAGGCTACAGTTCAAGTAGTTTACAAAATTAGATAAATTCAAGATGGCAAAAAAGAAAACAAAAAAGAAGGTGAAGAAAAACTCTAATTCTATGGAAAGCTGCTGTAACACAAGTTCGTGGAAAGGAAGTAGTTGTGGTGGAGGATTCTACGGCTTGGGTTTTTTAGGAGCTTTGATATATTACATCTCCACAGCAACAGGATTCTGGAACGGCGTTTTAGGTTTGCTGAAAGCTATTGTTTGGCCTGTTTTTGTTGTAATGAAAATTTTAGGTTTGTAAATTAAAATGAAAAACAAAGTAAACTGGAAGCTTCTAATTCTTTGCTTAATTATAGTTTACGGAATAGCTTTCATAGGAAGTCTCTTCACGTCTCCAGCTACAGATTCGGCATGGTATGATTCCATAAGGCCAGAGATTACACCTCCAAATTACGTTTTTCCAATTGTCTGGAATATTTTATTTTTTCTTATAGCGATTTCATTATATTTTGTTTGGACAAGCGCTAAGAAAAAGATAGAAAAACGCAAAATTGCATGGGTTTTTGGCATCAACTTTTTGTTAAACGTTTTATGGAGCGTTTTGTATTTTGGTTTTAAAAATCCAACTTTGGCATTCTTTGAACTATTGTTGCTTTGGATCTCTATAGGTTCAATGGTTTTTATAACCTATAAAATCAAGAAACTTTCCAGCTACCTACTTTTACCATATTGGGCATGGGTAACATTCGCAGGGGTGTTAAATTATCTTTCAGCTTTCTAAGATAAAATTTTAAATATGCTTAATTAGTATTAGTATTAACCTCTTCGGGTTTCTGGAGTTGTAATCGTAAAAACCATATGGTTTTTTGGACCCCAAGAACAATTCGTTCTTGTGGAAACCCGCTGAAGGTTTTTACGCGTGTGTAGTTTAGTGGTAGAATATCTCGTTGCCAATGCCCAACTTTAGAAAAGTTCGGCGCTCGAAAGGAGCAAAGCAAAAACGAGGTGGCCCGGGTTCGAGTCCCGGCACGCGCATTCTAAACTTTCCAAACATCCATCACAGGCCTTCCATCTCTTTTATCAACGTACTCTACAAGAACATAATTGTCTCCTTTCTCCAAGCCCCTCTTATCCAGAAATCTTTGAGAAACTTTAGGGGCATACCCATCGTTTATATGCTGTGTAAGCAAATGATTCCCTCTATGGTCCCTAATTTGTCCTCTTTGACAAACCATTAATGTTTCAGGCTCGATTATATCTTCAAGTTCCCCAGGTATTTTTAAGTATTCCAATGTCATGAATATTTTCCAAAAAATAAGTTTTTAAATCTTACTTTAATTGTTTATTTAAGCCCGGATGGCAGAGTGGTCTAATGCAACGGTCTCGAATGAGGGACACCCCAAGGTTTCCCTTACACTAACCCTTCCTTCAAGGAAAGAGAACACCGTGCCCTTCGGGGCTCTCTGGTTCGAATCCAGATCCGGGCGTATTCTATTTTGAATAAGTATTCAAAACGAAAAGTTTAAATAGTATTATGAATATAGATTCATAACTAAACCCTATACAAAAACAACATAAAATGCCAAATAGAGATGGAACAGGTCCTGAAGGAAAAGGCCCCAGAGCAGGAAGACAAATGGAAAATTGCAAAGATGCAAATCCCAGCGAAACCGAGGATT
>CAZHCJ010000011.1:0-13308 GCA_964530945.1 Candidatus Woesearchaeota archaeon
TCTCTTCGAGCAGCTTCTTCATTTAACCTTTTAATTAGTTCTGGATTGTATTCTATTCTTTTTATTGGAGTGTAATTATTTCCTATTGTGTGAAGTTCGTTTTTGGAAGTCATCTTGTCACACTCCCTTTTTTACCATGCGGGCGAGCATCGCCGTCTTTCGCCTGCGCAACTGCAAATACCCCGAGTGAGGAACCCCCGTCAGAGGGACCCCAGTTGCAGCTGAGGTCCGCCCCACCAGAACTAGCGCTGAACCCGGCAACCCTTCCGTTTTTTGGATTCCAATAATAAATATTTTCTCCTTGTTTATATTCTTGATTTTGAGATTTTCTTGTTGGCAATCCTTGTGAATTTAAATTGTTAAAATCAATGTAACTATCTTCCATCAAACAAGCCTCTAAAGCTTCAATTTTCTCTGGCTTCAAAACTTTTTCTCCGCTGCTATCTTTAAAAGTTCTGTGTCTTGAAAGAATCTTCATTCCGTTTCCTTCATCATTTTCAAATTTTGCATCAAGCCATGTCCATGCCCCCCTAAGATTTCCGCTTTCACTTTCATAAGCTGCAATATGGTCTTTTGTTAAGTGTAAATAAATGTCTTTTAACTCGTCTTCACTAATCGGATTTCCTGCGCTGTCAAACAAATGCTTTTTTCCATTACTTTTGTAAGCTTCAACAACATTCCTAAAATGTTGCATGAATAAAGGGACTTCAGGCATGTACAATCCGTTGTCATGAAGTTTGAAATGTGTGTCTTGAAAGTTTAAATTATTGTGTCCAGGGATTTCAAATTTTGATATAACTTCTCCTTGAAATTGAGGTATTTGAATATAATCGTGGCTCACTATGTCTGGGTTTTGAAAGTCAAAAGGTTCTGTACCTTGCCCTAGACTTTCTGGGGCATGGCTTCCGTCTTTTCCAGCTTCATTCTTTCTTTCCTTCGCTTTCTTAGCCGATTCTTCATTCAGTCTTTTAATCAACTCTGGATTGTATTCTACTCCTTTACTTCTAGTGTAATTATTTCCAATTGCGTGAAGTTCGTTTTTGGAAGTCATCTTTGTTTTTTCTGTGTTGCCTCTAAGATTTAGTTGAACTTCCTCTTTTTTGCCTGGATTTTCTGGCAGAATTAACTTTTTCAATAATATCTGCTTCTGACTTAACCCATGATAAACCTACTTCTCTATCATCATTAAACGGCTCTAATTTTTCCACATCTTCTTTGGTTAAATCGCTAAGCTCACTATATCCTCTTTGGGGTCTTCCTTCATACATAAAATAATCGTCATATGCTTCTCCTTCGCTCGCTCTTTGCAAAGAATCGACAATAACAGATTCATTTCTTTTAAAATCCTCTTTAAGTTTTTGTGCAACATTTGCCATCATTTCAGGATTTTGGTCGTCATGGTCCATTCTTAAATTCATTGGATTCAAAACATTATGATATGCCGCAGTCAGCTCAAAAGATTTAAACATGATGTCAACAGGGTCTACTTCTTGCCCAGGGTTCTTTAATTTTGCCAACCAATCAAGTGCAGCCGCGTATTTTATCATTCCTTGAACAGTTCTTGTACTTGGCTCTCTTACTAAAGAACATAAAAGATCTTCATCTTCATTCAAAGAACAATCTTGGCATTGACGTGGCCATGTTTTAGTTTTAGCTCCATACTCTTCATTTTGACAATTCTCAAGTCCGAACCGAAGAAAATTAAGCACTGAACGTGCCTCCAATCCTGGCTCCAAAGCAGCCTCAGCTATCTCTCTTTCTACAGCCATTATTTTATCCGAAATGTCTCTAACCGGTGCTTCCTTAACTTTTGGATTTGCTGAAACCATCATATTGATAAGCATCCTATCCTCTCTTGTTGGTTTCAAACCATCATAATCAAAATCAAACACAAGTGCAAATCTATCAAAAAGAGCTTTATCCATTCCAAAGGTTCCTTGATAATCTCCATTTCCTAAATTCGCAGTTGCCACACTCGAAACATATCCTTCCCTACCTACCGGTAAAGTGTAACCCTTGTGAATTATTCTTCCATTACCTAATGCAAAAAATTGATTTTGGGTTATCTCAGGACATCTATTAATCTCTTCTAAATCCCAAAAAAGGGCTTCATGATTCCCTGTGAGCTCCGGTCCAGCCACTTCTTTGACAGTTCCATCTTCCCCAATGACTTCTTTCTTAACGGGCCGAGCCAAAACTTCAGACCACATATCAAAACCAGGTATTCCTTCCATTACGAGAGCATTTCCGCCTTCACGCATATCTCTTCCAAAATAATAATTAGAAACATCTTGTGCTAATTGAGATTTTCCAGTTCCCGGTCCACCTACATAAAGAGCATTTAAACCTGCAAGGACTCCTGCAACGGCCAAATCCGTAACATTCAATCCTGCAATAACTGGCGTTGTATTTAAATAAATGGGATATTTCCCTTCAATTTCTCTCGGAGATTCTCCATTATAAAAAGCTTCTCTTGCCTGTTCTCCAAGCATTAAATCTTCATATTTTAAAGTATTTTTATCCTTCATTGTGAATCTAGGTATTTTATGCTACTTTATAGTAGTTCATACCTTTTATAAATCTTTCTAAGATGTTTTCATTTAAAAGTAATAAATTATTTTAAATGTTTTTAATTGTAATTGCAATTCTAAACTCTAAATCTCAACATTGCTGCAATTCCACCCATATTTAGAAACTGCTCACCCTCAGTGTTCTCAGTAGAAATTTTCTTAATATCAGCCCCCGTATCTTTAGCCATTTTACTCAATTCCCTCACTTTGTCTTTTTCTATTTCACTTGACAAATACAAAGTATCGACCGCGCCCATCTCCAAAGCCTTGCGTATGTAATCTTTATCCAAAGATGTCATTTTCGGTTTTTCTCCAAGATTTTTGAAAAGTTTTTCAATTTCTTGCTTTTCCCGAATACGCTCATGGTCAACAAGTAGCTGTTGGCTCTTTTCGACAAGCTCTTCCAATCCTGTTTCAGAAGCATCCCCTATATCTATTTTTCCTATAACCTTCTCTTGAAGTTTCGTAACAAGATACTCTCCATCAACAAACTCATCTTTTGTAGGAATTGGACCTCCAATGATTATTCCTTTGAGCTTCTTGTTGTTGAAAAAAGTCTTCTTCATCTCTTCAGCAATACGTTTATAAAAGTCTTTAGTTAGGCCTTCTGTTATGCGATGAAATCTTTGGCTTGAATTGTGGACAATTAATCCATTAGCAAGAAAGTTGTGGTTTTTTGTTTCTATATCAATTGTATCAAAAACGCCCATAAGTTCTATTTTAGATATTTTAACCGCTATCAAATTAGAATTATAAAATAATTCCAATCTCTTTTTTAGGTCTTTATCTTTTATTTTATCTAATATTCTTTTTTTGAAAACTCTCTTACTCATTTGCCTTTTATTGCAAAAGAAATAACCACAATGGAAATCCCTAGTATTGTGTCCAGAATTTCTTATTATCTTAGCCACTTCCTTTCCATTGACCACTAATTGCTTAACCTTGCTTCTATTGCTTCTATTCCTTATTAAAACATCTAACTTTTCCATTTTTTCTTTAGAAAAAAAACCTATCTCGTTTTTGAATACCTCTATACAATCTCTGTCATCAATGGTTAAAGTATATCTTTTTTTATTTGAATACGGATTCCTTCTATTATCATACTCCACTATAGAAGAGATTATTCCTAATCTTAAAAGAGATATTTGTAATTGTTTTAGAATAAATTTATTATTTACTCCTATTGCAACCTTGTTTGCAGAAACATATCCCTCTGCATCAAAAAAACCCCCTATAAACTCTGCTAAAGATTTGTCGGATGACCTTAGAATAATGGAGGGAATTTTTCCTTCCATAGTTTTGTCTTTTTCCGGAAATATTTTTTTAAAAAACTGAGAAATTATTCTACTATAAGTTCTTAATTGCCAATAATTCTTATCTTCTCTTAACTTTAATTTAGATTTTATTCCAAACACGTCTTCAATTAATTTTTCATAACTTCTTGCAACTTCTTCCCTCTGCTCAAAAAATGTTATTCTGTCCTTTTCATACCCGCCATCCCCTAGATAATATCCCAATATTCTAGAAAGTTTTGGATGAATAAATTTAGGTATACTTACTTTTTTCATATTAAATTTTTGTTTTATTCTTGGTTTAAATTCAGTTTTTTGGTCTTCTAAATTAAGGTTTAATTTTTCTGGCATGATTAAATAATCGCCTTCTTTTATTTCTTTTAATGGCTTCTCTTCAATTCCTTTTTTTGTTCTAACAAAAAAAGTGTGGTTTTTGGAAGATTTTATTTCAATTCTTGGATATTTTGTTGTTATCTTAAAAAGTTCTTTTTTATTTCTCCACTTAGCAATTAAAGGAGTTTCTTCATCTTTTTCTTTATTTAAATTTTCTGAAATAATCATCAAAGGATTATGAGTGTCTTTTATCTCCAATATATCTCCGTCACCTTTCATTATCAATGTATCGGGACTTAAACACTGGCCGCCAGCACGAACTTTACTTGGTACACCAGAAGTCATACTATGCAAAACATCTACGTGCTTCCCTTCTAACACTCCAATCGTTGCCTCTTTCCTATCCATAACCAACAACCCATAAACCTCATCAACTTCAAGCTGTTTTTTCAAAGGCTCTAAAACAAATTCTTTATCGCAGCGATACAACCTTGTGTTTAAGGGTTTGGGAGGTTCGATTGCCCAAAATTGTAAATCTTGCTGCCCTTCAACTCTAGAAATATTTCCTGCAAACAATCCCAATCCATTTTCAGGTGTTTTTTTTATATTCTTTAACTCTCGAACAAGTTTCTCTAAGGCATCTATGACATTCTTACGTGTAGCAGTAGATTTAATGTTTTTAGCAGTAGATTTTTCAGCCTCAAGCTGTTTTTGTACAGAATTAACATCATATCCTTCGGGAATGTAAACTGTTATTAGTTCTGTTTGTCTTCCTTTGTAATCGTCAAGTTCTTCAACTACCTCTGCAAGCTCATCTTTATTCAATGCCATTATATTTCTTCCACCTCCATCAATTCTTTCTCATTTTCAGGGACTTTTTTCCATTTAATATTTTCTATTACATTATAAGGTTCAACACAATCATGCATTTTTTCATTCTTCTCTGAACAACCATGCTCATTATTGTCAATACATCCTCTACAATCAGTGGTTATAACTTTTCCACATCTTGGACATTCGGCTATTGCTTTCATTATACAAACTCCACTTTAAATTTACCTTGTTTAATTTCTTTAGCGTTTGTAACATTTTTTAAATCTTCAATCATTCCCCCAAATTGAGATTTTGGAACACCTATTTTTTCTTGCCCGCCTTTTCCAAGAAATTCTCCTTTATCAATAGTTAAAACAATTTCTGCATTCATTGGTTTCTTTGCATTGGTTTTCTCTTTTCTTATTCTAGATATAACATCTGTAAATAAAGACCAAACTTCCGATTTCATTCCCTCTTGAACTTCTTCTTCTGGCCATCCAGAAACATGTATACTTTTTTCTTTCTCAAATTTTCCATAATAATTTTGATAAATCTCCTCTGTGATAAAAGGAGTAATCGGGGCAAACATCTTCAATATCGCCAAGAGACTTTTGTAAAGTGTATATTGCGCGGAAAGTTTATCATCTCCTGAGCCTTGATATACTCTTTTCTTAACAATTTCTATATAGTTGTCTGCAAAATCCTGCCAAAAGAATTTTTCCATTTCGAGTTTAGATTTAGAAATTTCGTACTCCTCAAAATATTTCCTTATTTTCCTCAATGTTAAATTAAGTTCTTTCAAGAATATTTTATCTGTTTCCACTAAATTTTTAGGCTTTCTATTTTTATTAGGATCGTAATCTTCAAGATTCATAAACACAAATTTTGAAGCATTCCATATCTTGACTAAGAACTTATTTCCTGCAACAAGTTCTTGTTCCTTAAAGGGAAGGTCGCTCCCTATACCTGCGCCTCCAACCCAATATCTAAATGCATCCACTCCATATTTTTCAATAAGCTCATCTGCCCAAACCGCATTTCCTTTACTTTTAGACATCCCTTTTCCTTTAGGATCTAACACATATGTATTCACAACAAGATCCTCCCAAGGAATTCTTCCAAATAGTAAATGGCTCTTCAAAATAGTGTAAAAAGCCCATGTCCTGATTATATCATGAGATTGCGGCCTTAATGACATAGGAGCAAGTTTAGTGTATTGTTTGGGTTTTTCTAGCCATCTCAGAGCTATCTCAGGAGTATTGCTAGAAGTCATCCAGGTATCAAAAACATCTTCATCTGCTCTCGCGGGTTTTTTACATTTAGGGCATTTTTTCTTGATTTCAAGAGGGTCTAAAGGCAATTCTGATTCTTTTGGTAATATGATTTCCCCACAATCATCACAATACCATGCAGGTATTGGTACCCCATAATATCTTTGTCTAGATATTATCCAATCCCATCCCAAACCTTCAACCCAATTTTCAAAACGCTTTCTCATAAAATCAGGATACCAATTAATTTCTCGACCACGTTTAATCAAATCTTCTTTATAATCTAATGTTTTAATGAACCATTGTTTTGCTATGACATACTCAACAGGAGTGTTACAGCGCCAACACGCTCCAACTGTTTGTTGCAACGATTCTTGTTTTTTCAAACGTTTTTCTTTTTTCAAATCCTCAAGAATAGATTTTCTTCCCTTTTCCAAATCCATTCCTTCATATTTTCCTGCTCTTTCATTCAATTTACCTTGTTTTGTAACCACATCCCTCAATTCTAAATTGAAGCGTTTCCACTTATCAATATCTTCCGTATCTCCAAAAGTGCAAACCATCATTGTTCCTGTTCCAAATTCAGGATCAACAGACTCGTCTGCCATAACCTTTACAGCGTAATCAAACAAAGGGACGCTTACCTCTTTTCCAATAAACTTTTTATTTTTCTTGTCTTTAGGATTTACGAAAATAGCAACACACGCAGGAATGAATTCTGGGCGTGTTGTAGCAATTGTTATTTTTTCATTTTCCCCCACCAAATCAAAATCAATATAATTCAATTTTGTGGTTCTTTGTAAATCTTCAACTTCTGCCTGAGCCAAAGCAGTTTCGTGATAAGGACACCATATAACCGGTTCCTCTGATTGGTAGCAATCTCCTTTTTTTACGAGTTTAACAAATGCTGTTTGAGAAACTTTTTGTGCCTCATCCCCTATAGTTGTATAAAGAAGATTCCAATCGTAACTATGTCCTAATGTTTTAAAAACATTTTCTGCATAAACCTTCTCAACCTTTTTGCTCTCTTCCAAACAAATTTTTCTGAATTCTACGCGGTTTGTTTTGGATTTTTCAATACCTAATTTTTCTTCAACATACTTCTCTGTTGGCAACCCGTTGTCGTCAAATCCTGGAGCAAAATAAACATTATCTCCAAGCATTCTTCTAATTCTTGCAATTATTTCAAACTGGGTGTAACTCAAGGCATGTCCAACATGCAAATGTCCTGCAGAAGCATATGGCGGAGGAGTATCTATACTGTATACCTTGCTTTTTTTCTTTGGGTCAAACCTATAAATCTGTTCTTTTTCCCAAAATTTTCTAATTTTACTTTCAACTTCTTTAAAGTCATATTTCATAAAAAAATCAATCCAAGAAACTTTTAAAAACTATCCCCTTTTTGTATTGATATGGCTAAAGATAACAAAATCCATATGCCGGGAGCATTCGGCGGCCTTATGAGGTATGATGAAGAATATGCAAGCAAGTTTAATTTAAAACCCATGCATGTGATAGTGTTTATAATCCTCATAATAGCATTCAGGGTTTTATTGGAATTTATTTATTAAAATGATACCGGGAATGGGGGGATTAAACCCCAAAAAAATGAATGCGATGATGAAGCAATTGGGCATGTCTCAAGAGGATATTCCTGCAACAAAAGTCACAATTGAACGTGAAGATGACAGTAAAATTGTTATTGAAAATCCTTCTGTTTCCCTCATGAAAATCCAAGGACAAGAAATGTACCAGGTTTCTGGCGGACATATTAAGACAGAAAACGCAGAAGTAGGCATATCTGAAGAAGATATAAAAACAGTCGCTGAAAAAACCGGGAAAAGCAAAGAAAAAGCCCGCGCTGCGCTTGAAGAAACAAGAGACCTTGCAGAAGCGATAATGAAGCTTTCTTGACAAATAAAAACCCCTCCTCAAACACCAACAATTATTTTAAATTACATTTCTTTGAAAAACCATGGAAAAGTTCCTCGAGAGTCTCAACGAGGCAGAACGCTCTTTTAGAAATGCCGACCATTTAGTTTATTCCACATATCCGTTAGTGAAAGATAAAAGAATACTCCTCAAGGCAATAGAAGAGCTAAAAAATACGCTTAGCAATTGCATAAAAGCAATTTTACACTACGATTATCTCTACAAGCGCATTCAACTCTCCAAAGACCCCAAATCCAATTTTAAAACGTTTATTGAAAAATCCTCAAAAAGATACAACATCAGCAGTGAAGAAATAGAAATAATTTTGGAAGTGTTTGACTTTGCCAATCAACACAGCAAAAGCCCTCTAGAATTTGTAAAAGGTGAAAAAGTAGTCATTTTATCCAAAAACATGGAACCTCTCACCTTGACTTTAGAAAAAATAAAAGAAATGCTCCTAAATTCAAAGAGCATTTTGAAAAAAACTAGAGAAAAAGTAATTGATAATTACTCTTAAAGAATTAAGAAAAGTATAAAAAGCCCATTTCCTTTATAAAGGATACTTCTAAAACGATATGGAAGAGGAAAGCCAAAATAAAGCAAACAGAAGTAATTTTCTAAGCATTAGTTTGAAGCTCATTTCACGCATCAATAATGTCCAAAAAAACTAAAAGAAACAAAAATAAATCAAAAAAAGGTGAAAACATAATGGAAGAAATAATCCAAGAGAAAATAAGTGCAGATCATTTATTATATGTTAGTTTGAAATACACCAAAACCTGTGATGTGATATATAACTTACTCTTGCGTTGGAGAAATCTCATCCAAACAAGCATTGACCATATATTAGAACATGCCAAATCCAAGAAAAAGATAAAAGAGATTCCAAAAAGTCCTCTAGAACGTTTAGAAGTGATAAAAAAACTCTTCAAAAAAGACGAACATTTTCAAAAAGTCATGGATTTTTATCAAATGTTAAGAAAGCTTGAGGATTTAAGACAAGAGCGTAGTGGAGAGTTCAGAAAAAATGTAAATCTGCGTATTTTTTACCAAGGCAAAGAAATCAATGTCAATCTAGACAAACTCAAAGAATATGCTGAAGACCTGGAAAAGTTTATAAGTACTACAAAGCAATTTCTTCTATCTTAATTGAAAACTTTAAAAAGTTATTCTGTTAAAAGAAACCATGGCTAAAATAATTGTGATAACATCTGGAAAAGGAGGTGTGGGAAAGACCACTACTGCAATAAATTTAGCATCTGCAATGAACTATTTTGGAGAAAATGTTCTAGTTATTGATGGAAATCTCTCCACACCGAACATAGGAATTCATTTAGATTCTCCTGAAGTACCAATAAATCTCAATCACGTATTAAAAAATGATGCAGATGTTGTTGAAGCGGTTTACGAGCACGAATCTGGGTTAAAAATACTTCCTTCTTCACTTTCAATAAAAGAACTTAAAAAAACAAATCCAAAAAATCTTAAAAAATATGTAAAGGATTTCAAAGAAGTTTCTGACTGGATTATTGTAGATAGCGCTG
Organism: Candidatus Woesearchaeota archaeon; assembly: GCA_964530945.1. Classification (GTDB taxonomy): domain Archaea; phylum Nanobdellota; class Nanobdellia; order Pacearchaeales; family GW2011-AR1; genus ASMP01. The sequence continues at coordinate 9,756 of CAZHCJ010000011.1, forward strand.
CTGGGTTAGGAGACGAAGCAAGTTCCACAATAGAAATTGCTGATGAATTGATAATTGTCACAAATCCGGAAATGCCTGCCCTCACAGATGCGTTAAAAACCTTAAAACTTGCAGAACAACATAAGAAATCAATCCGAGGAGTCATAGTTACCCGCGTTAAAAAAGACAAAATTGAACTCGAACCAGAAGTCGTAAAAGAAATGTTGGAAGCAGACGTATTAGGAATGATTCCTGAAGACGAACACGTTAAAAAATCCATAAGAGAGAAAAACCCTGTAGTACATCTCCATCCAAAAAGTAATGCTGCACGAGCCTACAAGGAAATCGCGGCTTCCATTATAGGAGTAGATTATGATTCAAAAAAGGACAGAGACCACGCAATAAAACGCTTCTTCAAGAAAATTGGTTTGATGGAGTAAAATACATGATGGAATTAACGGGTGTCGAAAATTAAAGAATGAATAAATTCAAAATATTTTTAAATGTTTTAAACAAGACTTAACTATGGCTGAAGGAATCATAGAATTCAAAGAATGGCAAAAACTAGATCTGCGCGTAGCTCAAATTGAAAATGTGGAAGAAATTGAAAATGCAGACAAACTTTACAAACTTGAAATAAATCTTGGAGAAGAGCTCGGAAAACGAACCCTTGTTGCGGGATTGAAACCTTATTACAAAAAAGAAGCTTTGAAAGAAAAATTGATTGTCGTTTTCACAAACCTAAAACCAAGGAGCCTCATGGGAATCGAAAGTCAAGGAATGGTCCTCGCTGCCGTCTCTAAAGATAAAAAAGATGTTCGTCTCTTAAAGCCAGATGAGAATATAGAGTTAGGGAGCAAAATTAGTTAGAACTTAGGCTTCTAAACGTTTAAACAAACCACCAAGTTTCTTAAAACTTTTAAAATTTAACGGTTTATTTATTTCTTCAAAAGAAATTTTGAATCCAAAATGCTTCGCAATCTTCTCGCTCGTTTCTGGAATGAATGGTGAAAGTAAAATGCTAATATTTTTGATGCTATCTAAAACCTGATAAAGTTTTTTCTTATCTTTACTTTCCCAAAGTTTATTGTTTTGTATGAACTCGTTGCACCGGTCAATAAAACAAAAAATCTCATTTAAAGATTTGTCAAATTCATAATTTTTCATATGTTTTTCTATCTTCTTTAGGTCAAGTTTCTTAAACAACACGTTCGAACTTTTCTCAAATCCATTCTTCTCTGCAAGAGAGGTTGCCCTACTCACTAAATTCCCTAACTTATTCAAAAGCTCTCCATTATGCCTTTCGATTAAAGTATCTTCGGAATAATCTGAATCGTTAAAAACCGTATTTCTAAGCAGAGAATATCTTACCACATCGGACCCATATTTTTCAATCAGTTCCAAAGGGTCTATTACATTTCCAACGGACTTTGAAATCTTCTTCCCTTTTAAATTTAGGTAACTATGGACCACCAATTTTCTAGGTAATTTATATCCTGCAGACAACAAAACAGCAGGCCAGATAACACTATGAAACCAATTTATTCCTTTTCCAATAAAATGAACGTCAGCAGGCCAGAAAGTTTTTTCTTTTTTTCCTAGGCCAGAGATATAATTTATTAAGGCATCAATCCAAACCCAAACTTTAAATCCTTCATCGCCTGGAAAACCGATGCCCCAATCAACATCTTTTCTGCTTATGCAAACATCATTTAAACCTCCTTCGACACGATTTAAAATCTCGTTCGCTTTATCTTTTGGAATCACATAATTAGGAATTATTTCCTTCAACTTTTTTTCATATTTGCTCAGTCTAAAGAAATATGCTTCTTCTGATCTCATCTCTGGTTTCTTGTTGTGCTCGGGGCATTTTCCTTCAACAAGATCTTTTTCCGTGTAATATGTCTCACACCCTATACAATATAATCCTGAATAGGTATCTTTATAAATATCTTTTTTATCAATTATCTTTTTAAGTATTTTTTTCACAACTTTTGCGTGTTCTGAAGCTGAAGTTCTTATAAACTCATCGTAAGAAATAGATAAATTATCACAAAGTTTGATAAATAAAGATGCATTTTTATCCACAAATTCTTCAACCGGGATTCCCGACTTCTCGGCCGCTTGAACGTTTTTTTGTGCGTTTTCATCAACACCTGTCAAAAAGAAAACTTCTTCTCCCTTAAGCCTTTTCCATCTAACTAAAACATCCGCGATAACTTTCTCAAAAGCATGCCCTACATGAGGACTACTATTTACATAATCTATTGCTGTAGTAACGTAAAATTTATCTTTTACCATATTTTTTACTCCTATATTCAATATTGCGTATTGCTTTATTTAAATCTTTTATTTTATTTTTATGTCTGAGATGTGGTCTGACGAACCCGAATGATTTCATCAATTCTTCTTTTAATGGAACATTAGAATTTAAATCATTTGGACCTCTTCTTTCCATACCAAATTCAACTAGACGCTTCTAAATAGTCGCTTGACAGCAATTAAATTTATCTGCTATCTCGTATGTGGTAAATTTCTTTTCAAGATACAGCTTCTCTGCTTCTTTTTTAGGAATATTAATCTTTCTAGACATTCAATAAATTAAGTAAAGCACCCATATAAATTATAATTACATTTTAAAAGTAGATATGTAAATAAATTAACTTTTCCAATAAACCCCAGAAAGACTTTTAAAGAGAAACACATATTATTCTATATGTTCAACAAAAAACGTTGCGTGAATTGCGGTGAGAAAATAAACCAAGAGTATAATTTTTGCCCATATTGCAGAGTTCCTTTAAATCAAGAAAATAGTGAAGAGTGGGGCATGCTCGGAAAAAATGATTTTGTTCCAGAAAATAACGAGATTCAAATGCCTTTAGGATTTAATGCTCTTTTTAAAACATTAATGAAAACCCTTGATAAACAATTCACTGAATTCGAAAAAAATGACTTTGACTCTGACGTAGAAGCAGGAAAGCCTAAATTTAGAAAAAGTGGAGTCAGTATTTCTATAAACACTTCCGGAAATAGGCCCCCTGAAATAAAGGTCAGGAAATTTGGGGAGGGGGCAAAAGGTAAGACCGGAGTGAAAACAAAAAAACCAAGAACTATTTCAAAAAATTTTTCTAAAAAACAAAAAGAAGAATTCAAAAAACTAGAGAAAACCTCTCCTAAAACAAACATTCGACGTTTATCTGACAGAGTTATTTATGAGTTAAAAATGCCTGGAGTTAAAGAACTTGAAGACGTAGCAATAAATCAATTTAAAGAAAGTATTGAAATAAAAGCTTTAGGAAAAAAGAAGGCATATGACAAAATTATCTCCGTCGGACTACCCATAAAGAAATACAAGCTTTCTGAAGAGACATTGATATTAGAACTTGTTGAAAAGTAATAATTCTAAAGAGAAAACTTATAAATACTTCATATCTTTAATTTTCTATATGAGCCTGTAGCTCAGCCTGGTAGAGCACTACATTTTGCTTTGAGTAATATCAATCAAAAGGTGATTCTGATAGGGTTGAGAGAAGTAAAAATCTTATCTTAATCTCAGCCAGGTAGGGGTCCACGG
>CAZHCJ010000012.1:0-12283 GCA_964530945.1 Candidatus Woesearchaeota archaeon
TACTTCTAGTGTAATTATTTCCAATTGCGTGAAGTTCGTTTTTGGAAGTCATCTTGTCACACTCCCTTTATCAGTTTGCGGGCGAGCATCGCCGTCTTTCGTTTGTGCAACAGCAAATACCCCGAGAGAGGAACTCCAGCTAGAAGGACCCCAGTCGCAGCCGAGATAAGCCCCACCAGAACCGGCGTCGAACCAAGCAACTCTTCCGTTTTTTGGTTTCCAGTAATAAAAACCAGGTTCTTTCTTTGTCGGTAGTCCTTGACTATTTGCGCTGTTTAAAATATCTGCCTGGCAATTTTCCATCAAACAAGATTCAAGTTTTTCTGCATTTGTTTTATTGTCAGTTAAAATATACAAACCATCATCTCTTTGCTCAAAATAGGCATCTAACCAATTACCTTTCCAATGACTTCTAATTTGAGTTATTTCATCATAAAGTTCTTGGTTGTTTTCTTTGAAATAATTTAAAGATTCAATGAATTCTGGAATCTTCGGCATCCTTAAAGGAACCTCTCCTGTGTTTGGAATCAAAAGAGTTTCTTGACTTAATGCTTTATGTGTTTCATCCCAATTCTCTCCTAAATGTGTCCTTTCCTTTGCAAAATACAGACCTATTGAAGGAACATATTCGAATCCTTCAGCATCTTGCCTTTCTACTTGATTTCCCGGAACATAACTCCCGTCTTTTACAGCTTCAATAATCCTTCTGCCTTCAGCTAAGGCTCTTTCTGATTCTTTTCTAATTTTCTCTGTTCTTTCTGTAAATTTTTGTTTCATTTTTATTGTTTTTATTGATTATATTTATACTACTTTTTAGTAGTTTATACACATAAATAGTGTAAACTACTATTTATAAACTTTTCTATTTTAAGTAATTTTAAAGTGGTAACATAATATGTTTCTCGCTGAAATTTTTAAAAGTTAAAAGAAGAAATGCATCAACGCCGACAACGGTCCTGCGAACCTAAACACACTTATGAGGTCTTCTGCCAAAAAGGCTACCAAAACCATGAAAACGGTAGCCCCTATTTTTATGTAAACTTCCCGTTCAAGAATTTTCTTAATCCTGTTCCCTTCTTTTGCCTTATCATAATTTATGGCATCGAAAGGGATGTGTAGGGCGCTTCTGCTTACCCCTTGAAGCGAATCCACAATGAATACTTGTAAAGGCGTGACAATGAATGACTTTGCAAACCAAATGATGGCTGTAAAAACACTGCCTGTTTTTAGAACTTTCCTTCTGTTGATATCCGAAGATTTTGAAATTGCTAATGTTGAGATAACCGTAAACGCAAAAACTGCTGTGCTTATTCCTCCCAGTGTTAAGTAACTTTCTTCCAAAATGAATACAAAAATAAACAATGGCCAAATAACTGCCGCCAAACGATTTTCAATACCGAACCCCATATAACCTGAAATATTCCTTAACTTATGTCCTTGAAAGAAGTTTTGGAAAGAAAATTTTGCAGGTTCGTGAATCTCTTTTGACATGAACAAAGGAAAAGTAGAAACTAAGAGTAAAAGAGAGGTTATGATAAATAAAACTTTAAATCCAAAAGCAGTCAAGATTAATCCTCCCACTAAAGGGGCAATGGCTCCTGCAGAAGACATAAGAATCCTTGACAAACCAATTTGCTTTCCGCGAGATTTCTTTTCACTTGAGTGAACAAAATCCGTGTGATATGCTAGCCAATAAAGCGAAGTGCAAATACCTCCGAATATGGCTATTGTCCACAACGGCCAGTTAAATATCTCTAGTGAATAAAGCATCAAGAAGAATATTATCAAAGGAGGCATTGAAAAAAGCATCGAGTGTTTTAACCCGTATTTTGAGACAACCTTTGCTGTAGGAAACAAAGAAAGGAGATTAAAAAACGCTATCCATGCAAAAAATAAAAAAATGGATTGGAAACTATATCCTATTTGGTAAAGATAAATCGGGATGAAAATTCCTGCAAGAGTCATGGCAAATGTACGTATAGATATTGCCGCGTACAACTCGTTAAGTTCTCTATTTTTTAGCAGATGTAAAACACCGTGATGTCCGTGTGGCATAAATAAAAAACAAAACATTATTTAATAAACGTTTCTAAAAAATCTTATGGACTATAGAAAATTTCAGCTTGAATCCGGAACAAAAATTCTATTGGGAAAAGACGAAACATCTAATGATAAACTTATGAAAGAATTTAAAGGTAGGCCAAATACTATTCTTCACACATCTGAACCAGGAAGCCCTTTTGGAGTAATAAACAAAATCTCTCCTGATAAAGAAGAGATTTACGAAGCAGGAATTTTTGTTGTAAAATTCAGCCAATCTTGGAGAGACAATAAACAAGACATAAAGATAGATGTTTTTACAGGCAAGGATATCTCGAAACCTCGAGGAATGAACCCAGGAACTTGGAAAGTTAAAAACAAAAAGACAATTAAAGTTAAGAAGAAAGATATTATTAGGCTTGAAAAAAGTTTTCAAGAAAAAGAAAAATGACACAAGGACAAGTACAGCTAGGAAAACAAGGCGTGACAGATAACTTCATTGCCACTTTGAAGAATCATTTCAACAAACACGATAACGTGAAGGTTAAAGTTTTGAAAAGTGCGGGGCATGAAAAAGCCAAAGTTGAAGAATACAAAGATGAAATTCTTGAAAGTTTAGGAAAGCGTTACACTGCCAGAACAATTGGCTTTTCAATTTTTGTGAAAAAGTGGAGAAGGGCGGTTAGGTAAAAAACATATTTTTTGTAACAATAAAGAATTTAAACTAAGATTTACTTTTGTTTTTTATCATGGGCATGGATGTTTTGTATGATGATGGCAGAGTGAGGGTTGAAATCTGGTCCGAGGAAGAAAAAGGGCACTTGCTATATTTAGATGATTCCCAATATGGACTTCAAAGAGGAATTCTAGAAGAAATTTCAAAAAATGATTATGAAAGCTCTTTAAGGATTCTCAATACTGTTAATAATACGATTTTTCTTGATGCCGAAAGAAAAGATGTTGATAAAGGGCACATTGTTTCTGCATTGATTAGTGCAAGAGTCCGAGAACTTGAGGAAATCGTGAGTAACAGTATATATTCTCATAGGCCTTCAAAAGCTCCTTCGCAGTATGACGCCCCTCTTAAACCTGTGAAAGGGCAAGCAGATTCTAAAAAGAGGGCTTAAGGAATTTTGATGATACCTTCATCGTGAGGGTATTCCTCATCGTGGAATTTAATGAACCAAACAATTTATAAACTCAGATTCTTCTTTATTTTTAGGTTTACCCTCAATGAAGGGTTCTAATTCCGAAAGGAATGCCGAATTAAGATGGAACCAAAAACGATTGTCAAAAATCCAGTTTATGCTTTGAAGCCCCAAGAATATAATCTTAAATTAGCTGAAGCTTTGAAAGATATTGAAGAGTTTAAGGCCCCAGAATGGATACACTTTGTGAAATCTGGAGCTTCAAGAGAACGTCCGATAGAAGATGAAAACTTTTGGCATAAACGTGTAGCGAGTATATTAAGAAACATCTATCGTAACGGCACAGTTGGAGTTAATAGGCTCCGGACAAAATACGGAGGGAGAAAAAAGCGCGGCGTGAAGCCTGAGAGGTTTGCAAAAGCAAGCGGAAAGATAATTCGCACAATTCTTCAACAATCTGACACAGCAGGATTTACTGAAATAACAAAAATAAAAGGTAAACGTGCAGGAAGAAAGTTAACTCAAAAAGGTAAAGAATTTTTGGAGGGAATAAAATGATAACAATGGTTGCAGGATTCATAATCGAAAAAACCAAATGTTTTTTTGGACCTCAAGAACAATTTGTTCTTGCGGAAACTCGCCGGAGGTTTTTGTATGGGTATTAAGAATAAGCAGAAAAAAGAGAAATTAGCTAAACATGCTAGAAGAACTAAGTGGGCTCCTGTTTGGGCAGTTCTAAAAAAATATGGTGTAGGAAAGAGAATACATCCTTCTACTATGACGAAGCATAGGAGAAGTTGGCGCAGGACAAAGTTACATATTAAACCAAGAAAACAAAAGAAATCACACTTTGGATAAAATGGCAAGGAGAAAATTTGAAATTTTGAATGGAGAAAATTTGAGAGAAAGGTCTCCCTCGTCTAGATATGAAATAATGGTTGGAAATTTGGATGGGAAGCCTGAAATTTATGAATACGTGGCTTCTTTAGAAGACATTGGAGGACACCTCACAGTATATAGAGATATAGAATCTTCAACTGTATCTGTCGCATTTGATTGCAGTGATTTCACCTCTTTAACGCTCGTTGGAGACAATGAAGGATTGAGCAGATCTTTTAATAGATTAGCTCAACACATCCCAGACATATTTAAATTTGAACTAATAAAGAAACAATAAAAATGGCTCAACAAAAAACTAAAACTCCCGCAAAAACTGAAAATGTGGAAAAAGAATTTGTTATTCCCTTAAGAGGACGTTTTAGACAAGTTCCAAGATATAAACGTACAAACAAAGCTGTTAAATCAATAAAAGAATATATTGTTCGACACATGAAGATTTATGATAGAGATTTAAAAAAAGTTAAGATTGATAAAAACCTAAATGAGTTTCTATGGCATCGTGGAATAAAAAACCCTCCTTTCAAAGTTCGTGTTAAGGCTAATAAAAACAAAGATGGCAATGTGAGTGTTGAACTCTTAGAGATGCCCGAGAAACTTAAGTTTAAGAAAGCTAGGCTTGAAAAACGTGAGGCTCAGGCAAAAGCCATTATGGAAGAAAAGAAAACACGTATGCAAAAGATGAAGGAAAGCGCAAAAGGAGTTACGACTCCTGGAACTTCTACGTCTCCTAAACAATCTGAAGAAAAAGAAGAAAAAAATCCTGAAGAAAAGAAGAAAGAAGACGAAAAGAAAAAAGCTGTAATTGAAGCAGGAAAAGAAATGAAAAAACAGGCTGCCAAGCAAGCAAAACACCAAACAAAACAAGCAAAGTCAAAAAAGCCAAAGCGTCCAAAACGTCAGGCTATGCAGAAGTGACCTTACACCATCCTTACATCTCTTGCCCTGGGTTCAAATCTCTCTTTAATTTTTTCTAAATAATTTCTAGGAAGTTCCAAACAATCATAATTAATTCCTCTTTCAGGAGGGTCAGACATCAAAATGACAGAAAGATTTCTCTTTCCAGAAAGTCGCTCCCTTCCCAAAACAGAAGCAAAATACCTCTCTACATTCTTGAGATTCCAAACAGGCTCTGTTTCAGTTTTTCCTTCTAAAGTATGGCTACCCATTAAAAACAGACTTTTTGAATTGGTCAGATTTAAATAATAAAAGTTAAATGTTATATCCATAAGAGAAAAATTCTATAGAATTATTTAAAAATTATGCTGTTGAAGTATTCACTTCAAAACCTTGCCTGTTTCCAAATACCAAAGATACAAATCTAACTCGGCTAAAGTTAAGTTCGTTGCCTGTGCAATTTCTCTCAAGAGATTTTCAATTTCAACATATTTCTTAGGAGTGAGGGTTTTTGGTTTTTCCAAAAGTTTATGCTTTGTTAAGAAATCTACTATATGGAAATCGATTATTGCATAATTTTTGTGGCCAATATTCCTTAAAAAGTGTGAGGCCTCCTTCATCCCTATGCCTTTAATATTTTTTACGATTTGTTCACGAACATCCTCTGATTGAATATCCACATTTTTGAAACTATCTCTAGCTTCAAAGATGTAACCTGCGCGGAGAGTGTGAAACCCATAGACCTCTTTTAGTTTTTTCTGAATATCTTCAAAACTGCCATGAAATATGGTGTCTCCAAGATGTTTTATTGTTTTTAGTCCGAGTTCAGCGCTAGTTCCTGCGGTTAAGATGCAGAAACAAAGCTCCCTAAATGTTTCTTTTTCATTTTTACCTAAAGCTTCAAATTCTTGCATACGAGAATCTACGATTTTCTTTACGTTTTCATTTTTTAAATCATTTACAATTCCCACGACCTGTTCCATTTATTCTAGATTTTTTATTTTCTTGAGAAGTGCATCTTTTTTCTTGCGACTAGTGTAAGTTTTTCCAAATCTCACTAACATGGCATTGAGCTTTTGCCAATATCTCCTTGGAAATAATGCTTTCAAATCTTTCTCTATCTGTTCTTGATTTTTGCCCATTGTCCATCCAAGATTCTTAGAAATGTATCTGACATGGGTATCTATACCTATCTCTGATTCACCTAGCTCTGAAAGATAGACATTTGCAGTCTTTCTTCCAACTCCTGGCAAGATTAAAAGTTTATCAAAATCTGTCGGGGTTTTTCCATTAAAATCTTTGACTATTTTCTTTGCTGTTTTTAAAAGATTTCTTGATTTGTTCTTGTAAAAGTTAACTGGCTTGATTAGTTTTTCCACATCTGAAATTTTAGATTGAGATAGTTTCTTCAGCGTAGGGTATTTTTTGAAAAGTTTATTTGCAGTAGGGATTGTGACTTCATCACGTGTGCGCGCAGACATAATTGTAGATATTAAAATTTTCCAAGGTTCATCCCATGCTTCAGCAGCAAGACGCATTCCGTCTTTCTTTGCTTTTAGAGAATGTTTTTCAATTTCTTTCAATTGTTTTAAAGCAGTTTTTTTATTCATAAAAAATTAAGAAGAGTGTAGATTAAAAGATTAACGATAATTCCTTTCAAAATCTTTTCTTTTTAAATCTGATAAGAGTTTTAGATTTACCTTGTAATTAACAATAACTTCTTCTTGAGGAATGGCATTTAAATCTTTGTTTGCTTTTCTGTTTAAGGGTGTTATACTCCCTACCTCTGTTCTTCCGTGAACTAGTGTGTATCTATGGGTTTCATCTTCTTCAAATACTCTTAAATCATCTAAACCTTCCGCCATTGCCAGCGCGGTACTCAATCTTACTTCCATTTTGAAAGTATAAAAAGAGAGGTTTATAAAATTAATCCGTTTTAACCACATATGGACATAGAAAAAATAAAAGCAAATAAAACAACAGAAGAATTGCTTGAATTTGGAATAATTAACATTGATAAGCCGAGCGGACCGACGAGTTTTGACACGTCGGATTTTGTTAAAAAAACTTTAGGTTTGAGGAAAACAAGCCATTTTGGTACTTTGGACCCTAAGGTTACAGGTGTTTTGCCCGTGGCTTTGAATCGCGGATGCAAACTTACAGGGTTTTTTATTGGCGAAGACAAAGAGTATGTTGGAATAATGCGTTTTCATGAAGATATTGAATTAGAAAAAATAAAAAAGGCTATTGAAAAAAAGTTTACCGGAGTTATAACCCAATTGCCCCCTGTTAAGTCAAGAGTTAAACGTGCTGAAAGAGAGCGCGAGATTATGGATTTTAAATTAATTGAGAAAGAAGACAAAGATATTCTTTTCCGTGTGGAGTGTGAAGGAGGAACTTACATAAGAAAACTTACACACGACCTCGGACAAGAGCTTAAAATAGGAGCGCACATGTTAGAACTTCGTCGTGTTAGGGCAGGGATTTTCAGAGAATTGGATGAAAAATACCCCTCTGTAAATTTATTTGATTTTGAAAAAGCTGTTGAAGAATACAAAAAGAATAATGATGAACTGCTAAGAAAAATAATCATTCCTGGAGAAGTTGTTACAGATTTGTATCCTGTTGTTCAGGTCGATAAAAAACACGCAGACAAATTGATTCACGGCGCACCTTTGTCATATGAATGGTTAAAAGATAAAAAAGACGAAAAAATTAAAAGAAAGTTTTGCGTGTTTTCTGGAGAAAAGTTTGTAGGTGTTTATGAAGTAACTGCCGAAGGAAAAATCTTCGCCAGGCCAAAGTTTGTTTTACAGCCTTTAAATAAAAATAAAAAGAGTTTGGAAAAATGAAAAAGAGATGTTCTTGGCCGGGAGAAAAAGACAAAAATCCTTTGATGGTTAAGTATCACGATGAAGAATGGGGCGTCCCAGTGCATGATGATAAAACACATTTCGAATATCTTTTACTAGACACCTTTCAAGCAGGACTTTCATGGAGAACAGTTTTAAGAAAACGAGAAAATTTCAGAAAAGCTTTTTCAAACTTTGATTATAAAAAAGTTTCAAAATACACTGAAAAAGATGTCGAGAGATTAATGAATAATAAAGGAATAATTAGAAATAAATTAAAAATATTGTCTGCAATAAAAAACGCTGAGAGATTTATTGAAGTTCAAAAAGAATTCGGAAGTTTTGACAGATATATTTGGCAATTCACAAAAAACAAAACAATCCATAATAAATTTAAAAAACCTGAAGAAATTCCTTCAAAAACAAAAGAATCTGACGAGATGAGCAAAAGTCTTAAGGAAAAGGGATTTAAGTTTGTTGGGAGCACAATATGTTATGCATACATGCAGGGAGCCGGAATGGTTAACGACCATCTCGTAAGCTGTTTCAGATACAAGGAGTTAAAAAAATGAGACAATTTGTTTATTTTTCATCAAGCGCACAAACTTCGGGAAAAGCTCTATCGGGAAGAAATGCTGATTTAATGCAAGCAGGTAGAATGGATATTGCCATCCATGTAATAATTCATGCTTTCTTCTTATCAAATAAATTGAGAGATAATGTAAAGCTTCACTTGGTTTTTTATGGTATGCCTGACCCTCCAAAGCATATTGAATTGGAAGTTGTTCCTGAAACCCAACTTAGTAAAAAAGACGTCGCTAATTTACTCAAAAAGATTCTTTACAAATATAAAGAAGGGGAGAGAAAAGAAGTTCTTCCGGGTTGTTGGATTGAAAAGAAAAGCTTCTCAGAGGTCTTATCTAATTTAAAAGGGCAGGGTAATGAAATCTTTGTTTTGGATGAACGAGGGAAAAACATTCGGGAAATTAAAATTCCTAAAAACTGCGTATTTGTTCTTGGAGACCATGAGGGTTTTCCAAAAAAAGAATTAAAAAGGCTTAAAAAAAAGTTTAGCCTTGTTTCACTAGGAAAAGAAACTTATTTTGCGAGTCAAGCAGTAGTTATTGTCAACCAAGAATTAGATTTAAGAGGAATTTGATTTATATTCTGACTTAATCCTTAATAAATATTCTATATCACCAATGCTAACCCCTATCTCATAAAGAAACATAATTTCATATTTAATTTCTTCATCTACTTCTTCTCCTAAAAATAAGTATTGTGCCATTTCCCTCTTTTTCAGATTTTTTATTTAATGAATGTAAAACCTCCCAAAAAATTGGGTGGGAGGTTGGATGGTTAAATAGAGATTTTTCTTCTGAGGTACTAAATTAAGGTTTTTTCTTTTTAAAGTGATTGTGAAAAGTTTATCGAGAAAGAACCTATATACTCATGTTTCATAAGTTTTTTAAACAAAAATTTGGTTTTTTAAATGATGGTTAAAATAGTTCCTACTCCTGATTGGTTTCTCGGACAGGATGTTTTAATAGATGCTTTTAGTTTTGTAGTTTTATTCATATTTTGTTTTATTGCCCTAAAATATTATAGAATTAATAGGGGGAAACGAAACTTTCTTTATCTGGGTTGGGGCTTTGGGCTCATTGCACTAGCACAATTAGCCGCATTTTTAACTAAGCTTGTTTTATATTATGATTTTGGGCCTAGTCGTCAAATCGGGGCGGCGATAGTTACTGCTCAGGTTTTGAGTTCTGTAGACATTTTTTATTATCTTGGATTTTTCTTTCAGCGATTCTTGACCCTTTCTGGATTGTACATCATATTTAGGCTTCCCCGTGGAAAAAAGTCTGCATGGGACTATTTTATTGGAGCGTATTTTATTGCGATATCATTACTTTTGATCAGCGAAGTCGCTTACCTATATCATTTAACTGCACTTGCAATTTTGTTAATGATTTCTTTTAAATACCAAGACATCTATCAGAGGAATAAATTCTTAAACACAAAGATACTTGTGTTTGCTTTCGGAGTTTTGGCTTTGAGTCAAATACTATTTTTATTTTCGGAAATAGGAATCTTACATGTGGCCGGAAACGTAGTAGAATTAATAAGTTATGCTGTTTTATTAGGATTAATCATAAGGATAAGAAAATATGGCAAGAAAAAGAAGTCGTATGGAAATAATTTCGGACATGTTGGGGATAATTCAGGAAAAAGGCGGAAGCATTAAGCCCACTCATTTGATGTACAAGGCCAATCTTTCCCATAAACAAATGACCGCTTACTTAGATGAATTAGAAGAAAAAGGAATGATTTCCAATTATAATTCGGATGCAAAGGACCCTCCTTCAAGTGGAAAAAAAGGCAAGCAAGAAAAGAAAAAACTTTCCGAAATTCAGTTAACCAAAACCGGGCAAGAATTCCTTTTCAAATACCTCGAGATGAAAGAGTTTGAGAAAACATTTGGATTATAAGCCCCCTTCAATTAAAAATAAAATTCCTATCTCTAATATCTTCTATTTCCATAAAACACTTCTCTCGATTTCACTAAAAACCGTTGTGTTTAGATAAATAATATTGTGATTGTTTCTTAGATAAAACTTAATAAACTAAATTTCATTCTTTAAAATATGAAGAAATCAATTCGGGTGTATATTGATGGCACTGTGCAAGGCGTATTTTTCCGTGGGTTTATTAAGAAAAACGCCGAGCGTTTCAATGTAAAAGGTTTTGTGAGAAACCTTGAAGATGGTCGTGTAGAGGCGTTTTTTGAAGGTCAAACAGATGATGTTAACAAAATGGTGGAATTAGTCAAGAAAGGTCCTAAGCACTCCCAAATTAGAAAAGTTGAAATAAAACCTGAAAGATTCCAAGACTTTAAAAATTTCAAAATACTACACATTTGAATATAAAATGGGAAGAGAAGAACAAATAATTGAAGAGCGCAAAAGAAAACTGAGAGAGTTGAGGAAAAAAGGTATTGACCCTTATCCTTCAAGCTTTGACAAAAAGGATAGTATTGAAAGTTGTTTGAAAGCTAAACTTGGTAGTATGGTGCAAACTGCAGGGAGAATGATGACTAAACGTGAGTTTGGAAAAATAAACTTTTCTGACTTACAAGATTCTACAGGAAAAATCCAGTTAGTTTTCCAAGAAGGCAAGGGGAAAACCAAAACTTCTGAAAAAGAGTTAAAATTTTTCTCAGATTATCTTGATGCGGGAGACATAGTAGGCATTCAGGGAAAGATGTTTAAGACAAAAACCGGTGAAAAATCCATTCTCGTTAAAAAAGTTACGCTTTTAACAAAATCGGTATTACCATTGCCTTCAAAGTGGCATGGCTTGCAAGACACGGAAGAACGTTATAGGAAAAGGTATCTTGACTTGATAATGAATCCTGAGAAAAAGGAGCTTTTTAAAAAGAAGTATCTTTTTTGGAGAACAATAAGAGAATTTATGGAAAGCCAGGGTTTTGTGGAAGTTGAAACTCCTGCTTTAGAAACAACTGCGGGAGGAGCTGATGCAAATCCTTTTGTGACACATCACGATGCCTTAGATATTGATGTTTATCTGAGAATTTCTATGGGAGAGCTTTGGCAAAAACGATTAATGGTTGCAGGTTTTGAAAAAGTTTTTGAAATTGGAAGACAATTTAGAAATGAAGGCATGAGTCCAGAACATCTTCAAGATTATTCTCAAATGGAATTTTATTGGGCTTATGCAAATTACGAACAAGGAATGGAGCTTGTTGAAAAAATGTACAAAGAAGTCACGAAAAAGGTTTTAGGAGAGTTAAAGTTTGAGACCCGTGGATTTAAGATAGACACGGGTAAAAAGTGGGAAAGATATGATTATGAAAAGACTATAAAAAAATATACTAAATTAGATATATATTCTTCAAGCAAAAAAGATATTGAGAAAAAGCTTGATGAGTTAGATGTTGAATACGACAAAAAGTTAGATAAATGGAAACTTGTGGACGTGCTTTGGAAGTATTGCAGAAAACAAATCCCAGGACCAGGGTTTCTAATCAATCAACCTGTAGAAATTTCCCCATTGGCTAAACGTAAGCCAAAAGAAAAAGAAAAGGTTGAGCGTTTCCAAATAATTATCGGAGGGAGTGAAGTTGGAAATGGATATTCTGAGTTAAATGACCCCTTAGACCAAGAAGAACGCTTTAAAGAACAAGCTAATAAGAGGAAGAAAGGGGATACCGAAGCACAAATGCATGACAAGGATTTTGTTGAAGCTTTAAAATACGGGATGCCTCCTACATGTGGCTTCGGGGTTAGCGAACGTCTTTTCTCATTTTTAATGGATAAGCCAATAAGAGAGTGCGTTTTGTTTCCTTTGATGAAACCCCAAGAAGATTGATTTTAAAATGACGTCCTCCCAACCCTAAAGGGTTGGGTTTCCGTCGCTCATGCTCAA
>CAZHCJ010000013.1:0-11112 GCA_964530945.1 Candidatus Woesearchaeota archaeon
TTATAAATTTTGCATCAAGTTTATTTAGTGAATCTTCTTCAGCTTCTTTAACAATATTGGATTCATAAGATTCTCCTTCATCAATTGTTCCTGCAACTGCCGGACCCCATTGACCTGGATTATTCTTTTTGTTGAATGATCTTTGTGCAAGGAGAATCTCTCCGTTTGAATTTTGAATCCATAAAGCTGAAACTCTATAAATATCGGATTGGTTTAAAGTTCCTCTTTCTTTAGAACCTATGATTTTGTCATTTTCATTTACAATAATTATTTTTGCCTTAGACATATCTTTTTACAATTCAAGAAGTAATATAAATTTATCGAAAGGAAAAGCTCTCGAGTAATATTGCGTATAACATACATTATCAAGAATAAACTCTTGATAATGTTTTAATTTGGGATAAAAACAATAGATTTATATATTTTTAACTCATCTTTCTTTTATGGAAATTCTTCTTGACCAATTAAAAAAAGAGTTGGAAATAAGAAATTTCTCAAAACAAACTGTCAAAGGATATCTTTATTCTGTTAAAAAATTCTTAAATTTTTGTGAAGATTTAGATGAAGATTTAGATGAAGATTTAGATGAAGATTCTGTAAAAGACTACATGCAAAAAAACCTGAAGGAAAAAAACTCTTCAAGTGCTCGCAAAGACTTGTTTGCAATTAAATTTTTCTTTAAAAATGTTCTAGGAAAAAAACTAAATGTTCCGAATCCAAAAACCTCAAATAAAATCCCTGAAATCTTGACTCCAAAAGAAATCAAAAAACTTTTCGAATCTACAACAAATAATATCAAACACAAACTTATAATTAGACTCCTTTATGGTTGTGGATTTAGAGTTAGTGAGATTGTTAATCTTAAAGTTAAGGATTTAAATTTTGAAGAAGATTTAATCAAAATAAATTTATCTAAAGGTAAAAAGGATAGATATGTTAAAATTCCCTCATCTTTAAAGGAAGAGCTTAAATCATATTCTAAATTGCTATCTTCAAAATATCTGTTTCCTTCTTCAAGAGGAGGAAAGCTCACTAAAGATTCTATACAAAAAATTGTTAAAAACTCGGGTAAAAAGGCTGGAATAAAAAAAAGAGTTTATCCTCATCTCTTGAGACATAGCTTTGCAACACATCTTTTAGAACAAGGAACAGATTTAAAAATAATCCAAAAGTTACTTGGACATAGCTCAATAAAGACAACCCAAATATACACTCAGATTTCACAAGCATCGATTAAAAAGGTTGAAAGTCCATTAGACAGGATATCATAAAATGCTACGTAAAAAACGAACAAAAACAAAAGCAGAAAAACAGGCAGAAGGCTTCTTCCCTGTAGATGAATCAGACATAAAGCACTCTATAGAAATCCCTGTAAAGGAATACGAAAGAAAGGCAATGGAAGTCTTTAAAGAAACCAAACCAAAAAAAAGACAAAAAAAATATGGAAAAAAGAAATCTAAACGTGTCACAAAAGCGGACAAGGTCAAAGATTTTAACCCTAAACCTATACAACTAAAAAAAGACGGATACGAACTGATTATAACTGAAAAACCCCAAGCAGCAAGCAAGATTGCCTCTGCTCTCTCAGGAGACAAAGCAAAAAAGAAGGCTTATAATAGGGTAGCATATTATGATTTCCAAAAAGACGGGCAAAGAATAATTGTGGGATGTGCAGTAGGGCATCTTTTTACGTTGAAACAAACCAAATCTGGTTCGGATTTTCCGATTTTTGAAATTAAGTGGGTTCCCAACTTTATCGCTCGCAAAGGAGACTTCACAAAAAAATATCACGATACTTTACTAAAACTCATAAAAGATGCAAGAAGTCTCACAGTGGCAACAGACTATGATGTTGAAGGAGAGCTTATTGGATTAAATGTAGTACGTTTTATTGGCACACAACCAGACGCAAAACGTATGAGATTTTCAACATTAACAGAGAAAGAACTTAACGAATCTTACAAAAACAAACTAAATAATGTAAATTGGAGTCAAGCAATAGCAGGAGAAACTAGGCATTACCTTGATTGGTTCTACGGTATAAACCTTTCTAGAGCATTAATGAGTGCGATAAAAACAACAGGCAGCTTCAAATTAATGTCTATTGGTAGGGTCCAAGGCCCTGCACTAAAACTAATAGTAGATAAAGAAAAACAGATTAAATCTTTTAAATCCAAACCATATTGGCAGATGCATGCAGAAGTCTCCCAAGGAAAATCAAGAGCAACGTTAACGCACAATAAAGATATTTTTGATAAAGAACTCTTAAAAGATTTTGATAAACTTCAGGGACAAGAAACAGAAGCCAAAACAAAAACAAAAGAAATTAGTTTAAAACCCGGAACACCTTTCAATCTTACAACATTGCAAACCGAGGCTTACAAATACTATAAAATGACTCCCTCGAAAACCTTGCAACTAGCTCAAAGCCTTTATCTTAATGGATACATTTCATACCCTAGAACTTCGAGTCAAAAACTTCCAATTTCAATAGGTTACAAATCAATATTGAAAAAAATAGCTAAACAATACAATATATCTGAAAAACTCCTAACAAGAAAAAAACCTCTTGAAGGAAAAAAGTCTGACCCTGCACACCCTTCAATCTATCCCACCGGAGAGCTAAAAAACGCTGCTTCTCTTTCTGAAGATGAAAAAAAAATTTATGGTTTAATTGCAAAGCGTTTTCTAGCTTTGTTCATGCCAGACGCCATAAAAGAAAACAAAAGTGTGGAAATACACCCTGAATTAAACGGGGAAAAAGTGAAATTTTCTCAAAGCGGAAGCTGGATAAAAGAAAAAGGGTGGACAGAGATTTATCCTACTACAATTAAGGAAAACAAAATTCCCAACCTCGAAGGAAAAATCAAGATACAAAAAATCTTTTCAGAAGAAAAAGAAACCCAGCCCCCAAAACGCTACTCTCCTGCCTCAATAATCTCAAAACTTGAAAAAAAGAACCTGGGAACTAAAGCGACACGCTCCAACATACTCGACACTTTATACAATAGAGATTATATAAAAAATACAAGTATCCAAGCTACTGCGCTAGGAATATCGCTTATTGAAACATTGGAAAAGCACAGTCCAATAATTATTGATGAAAAATTAACCCGGAAATTCGAGCGCCAAGTAGAAAATTTGCAAAAAGAATCTTTAGATAAGTCAAAGCTTAAAAAAGAAGAAGAAAAAATTCTTGAAGAAGCTAAAAAAACAATTAAGAAAATTAGCAAAGATTTCAAAAAAGAAGAAAAACAGATAGGTGAAGAATTGATAAAAGCTAATGCAAGATTCAGAGAAAAGCAACAGATTGAAAATCGATTAAGAGAGTGTCCAGAATGTAAAAAAGGGCATCTCACGATTAAGTATTCAAGAAAAACAAAGCGTTATTTTGTTGCGTGCGACAGCTATCCCGATTGCAAAAACACTTACACCCTACCTCCAAAAGGTTTAATGAAACCTGCAAAAAAAGAGTGTGAGGAATGCAAATGGCCAATGATAATCTCAATTCGCAAAGGAAAAAAACCATGGATTTTTTGTTTCAATCCAGAATGCCCTACAAACAAGGAAAGGATTGAAGCTTATAAAAAGAAACAAGAAAAGCAGGCTTCAGAGAATAAAAATTCTTAAAAATAGAAAAATGCTTTGTGTTTTATGGTCAGAGATTTAGAAAGCGAAGCCACGGAGATAGAGATTAATGGGCAACCTGTAAAAATAATTGAATTTACTGGAAAAGTATCTGGAAGAGTTGTAGGTTTACAAGATGATGAACGAGGAAAATTTCTTCAGTTTCCAATAGAATCTGACATTCTATACGGAGAGTCCTGGAGAAACGATGTTTCAACACTTCGTTTTTTTGGTTCTAGCCCTTTAAGAGGGGGAGACAACATACGTACAGGATTAATTTATGATGAAAATTTCTCCACTAAAGAGAAAACAGAAGGAGAAGTAGTTTATATTGAAATTTATGGTCTTAAAGGATATAGATTAGACTTTGCAAACGGCTATAGACTCACTCCAAGAGATTTTTCTAAACTTGGACTAACAGAATAAAAATTCTTAAACCCACTTCCCTAACGTTGTCTGCGTATTAATCTGCTCAAGCAACTTGCTCTTTTTAAAAATTCCTTCAGGGTCATATCCAAACTTAATCATCCCTATCTTCTTGGCACTTTCTATTAACTCTTTAATATCATTAAATTCAAAACCTTTGCTCTTGAGTGATTTTCTCACAGATTCTCTAACAACCCACACTCCAAGCGCAGCCCAGTAAGTTGGCAACTCTATTCTGATTGCAAGGGCTGCTGCTTGTCGTTTAATTTTGTTCAAGTATTCTAATATTGGCAAACGTGAAGCGTAATACCCTCCAGCAGTATCTTTCGCATAGCTTTTTCTGCCATTGTACAATTCATAATCTGTTGCTGCTTTTATCTGTTTACCAGGATTCCACGAACTTCCAGGCAAGTAAAGCTCAAAAAGTTCGTAACTCCAAACATTGGGGAACAAAAGTATGAGATAACAGTTTCCCATAAATTCTCCAAAATGCAACTCATAATTTTCAATCCCCCTATAATTTTTAATTTGTTCAATTAAACGTTTACCTATCATGTCATCCGTAGCTGTTATACTCCAACGAGTAGGCACAAGTTTCTTATCTTTTTTCAACCCCAAAACTCCCACACTTAAAATTTTACTTAAAACATACTCTGAAAAGTTCTTTTTGTAAAGATAATCCACAGCTTCTACGGCTTTTATATCGTCATTGACAACCTTATCCACTTGCCTTTTAACTTTGATATTGCTGACAATTCTTGCTTTTTTCAAGGGGGCACGCATTCCTTGAGGTAAATTAATTTTGTCTTTTTGGATGCCCGGGCCAACTTTTCTCTCAAGCTCAATTTCAACATCTACCGGCTTAGAAGCCAATGCGATTTCTTGAGCAATCTGAACAAACCTGTTTCCTTTTCCGGTATCTACTTTTCTAACATCTGTTGCCTTACCCTTAAACCTAGAATTAAGCAAACCATCCCTAAGGCTAACAACATCTTTTATGGTAAAATCATTCTCGGCCCAATACTTTGCGTCATCATAAATCCATGCGTCTTTATCCCTTTCCAACGGACTTAAAATTCCTACATTCATTTCCGGATAACGAAGCTTCGAACCTATGAAAACACTAGGGGGTGAACTGGAATCCAATTTAGCAACTTTACCTAAATCTTCGTATTTGAATTTTGTCTCTGCAACTTTTTTAATCGCTTCAAATCTCACATCTTTTTTCCACTTATTCATAACTAAGAGAAACATTTTTGTTTTATAATGTTTAAGAACTACTTCCAGGTTTCAAATCCAACCTCTCTTAAAGATTCCTTTATCACGAATTTGAAACGCCATCTCTTTTCTCGGCAAACTCCTATGCTTCGAGAGAACCGCTTTGCGCTTACCTTGTTCGTATTCCAATTCAATAATCGTCTTGCTCCAATACTTGAATAGTTGTCCGCCTACAAGATTCACCTCTGGCTTAAATCCTTTCTCTCTGTTATCCTTAGATAAGAATTCGTTGTAAACCTGATTTGTTATCAAAACAGGAATGTTCTGTTTACGGGCAATCTCTGCCAAAATACGCATTTGTCTTGCGACCTCCCTATTAACATCCTTAACTCTAGAATCATCTTTGTCTTTCAATGCATCTCCTAATTCAAGACGATAAAGCATCGCCATTCCGTCAACAATTATCATTCCCGCATGTTCACTTTTAACGCGTTTTAGGAGTTTTTCTAAAACCTCTTTCTGTTCTTTAAAATTTGAAACATTCAAAATCAGCATATTCTTCAAGATTTCCTTGTAAAGTTCATCTCCCACTACTTGTCTTACACGCTCAGGACTAAACCCTCCTTCCGTATCAATAAAAATAACTCTTTTGCCACGCTTTGCGACACTGCAAGCAGCTAAAAGTGTAAAATTTGTTTTTCCACTTGCGGGCGGACCAGCAATCATCGTTATCACACCGTGTTCATAACCTCCATGTAACCACTTATTCAAATCATAACTTCCTGCAGAAATTCTCTCAACTTTTGTTTTGTTCATAAAAAAACAAGTTCCCAATAATTAATAAGTATTGTCGTGCTTAAAAATCAAACTACGTCTTCAAAATTTGCCTTTCTTAAAAATCCAGGTCCATCTTAAGTAAATCATCTACTCTAACTTCTTCAGTTGCATAAAGCCTTACAATATTTCCCATAATCTCTCTTCAACATATTTGACAACAACATAGGTGGGAACAGCATATCCTTTTTTACTATGGGTGATGGCTTCTCCCTTCTCAAGATTTTCCAAAACTATTTTTCTCTCTTCATCCATAAGTAGAGAGTATTACTTGTAATTTATAAAAATATATATTCCAAATATGTTCCAAAAAACTATTAAATTATCTTCTCAAAGTCTTTTTCCACCGAATCAAGCTCTTTGGTAATCTGAGAAACAGCATCACTAATCGCTTTCTTCGCAGTCTTTCCTTTTGTCTTAATCTTAAAAGTTGGTTCTTCTGAAAGATGCTCTCGCTTCCATACCGCAATCTCAACATTTGAATCTTTGTTCAGATAAACTCTCAACAATTCAGCGAGCGTCAAATTCCCTATTTTAAACTCCATTTCGTTCTTATCTTGACTAATGACTTCTATTTCCATACCTTAAAAGAAGTAATTTGATTTAAAAAGCTTTTGAATCGTGCTACTTCCCAAAAATAATCTTATCTATCTCTTCTTCAGTGAGCTCGCGTGTTTCGTCTTTATCCATATCAACAAACTCTACTTTATCCTTCTCTTCTTCAATCTCTTTAAAGATTTCTTCATTTTTTTCTTCACTCTCTTTAGGATTTTTAAGAGGTTTAACAGATTCTTTCATTTTTTTCATTTTTTTCAAATCTGCAATCGTCAAATTTTTTGCAGTTTCGGAATCAAGCTTCAAAATACGGGCAGGGGAAGGTTTATTTTCTTCTTTATAGGAGAAATCTCTCTTACGCAACCTAATATTCAAAAAACTCTCAATCTTATTCACAATCCTATAATCATCTTCTGGCAAAATGCCTTGTTCCGCCATTTTTATAGCTGCAACACTCTCAGATATTTCTTGAGCAAGACGTTCACGAGAAATCTTTTTTGCGCGTCTCGCACGCATAATGGTCCAATGAAAATTATCAATTAGGTCCAGACGAGGACGCTTTTCCATATCCTTCATCTTTTCTTCATAATTCCTATCCACAATCTCTCTTAAACTTACGTCTTGTTTTTCTCTCTTTGCAATCTCTAAGTTTTGTGTGCTTTTTTTATCTCTTCTTTCACGTTCCTCCTTAACTCTTTCATAAAACCCTTTATTTGTATTTTTTTCTGCTTCTTTCAATTGGAACGTGGTGGGGCGACGAACAACAGGAAAGTTTTCTTTTTTAGCACAATTGCTACAAAGATGAATCACCCCGTTCTTTGAAACCACCTCAAAAAGCCTTTCTTTACTACTTTCCAAGCCACAAACATAACACTCCATAATAGAATCAAAGAAAAAGCTTTTTTTAATTTTTATATGCTAAAATGTAATATTAAACAAAACTAAAATGTTTTAAAGAGGTTAATAGGAATACATATATGGATAAAAAAAACACCCTTAGCATCATAATTCCTGCAAAGAATGAAGAAAAATTTCTATCTAAAACGCTAAGAGTATTAAAATCCCAAAAAAACATCGGCAATATGGAGATTATAGTCGCAATTTCTCCCGAGACCAATGACAAAACAAGAGAGATAGCAAAAAAATACGGATGCAAAATAGTCAATGGGGGCAGATTAGCTACGGGAAGAAATAACGGAAGTAAAAAGGCATCACATGATATCTTATTTTTTTTAGATGCAGATACATATCCTGTAAAAGAAGATTTTATCTTTAAAGCACTAAAAGAAATCCATTCAAAAGAGCTAGATGTTGCAGGGACATTACTTCTTCCTGAATATAAAGGAAAAGGGATAAAAAAAATCATATATGAAAAAATATACCAAATAGAGAATTTTATCCTAAAAAAAAGAGAAAACTCTCTTAAACCAAAAATGCAATCTGCTATGTTCTTAACAAAAGATTCTTTCGAGAGCGTTTCGGGTTTTAGAGAAGGAATTTGGGGAGAAGATTCTGAACTTGCAGAAAGAGCAGTTAATCAAGGACATTCTTTTGGGATATTAAAAACTCCGGGAAAAGTCAAAAACTCTGTAAGAAGATTCGAAAACGAAGGATTTCTAAAAACATTGCTTAAAGTATTATATTTAAATGCAAAAGCAGAGTTATTTGGATACGACTCATTAAAAGGTGTCCATGACCATTTCTATAAGTTATCTTAAATCATAAAAAATCTTTTAGGTCACCTGCAGAAATAATCTCATAAATTACACTCTCATCATTAATTATCACTGCAGGAAACTCTCTCAAATTAAACTCTTTCAATAAAAGATTCAAAGAAATCAAATCACTGTCTACTGCAATAGGGATTAATATGACGTTATCTCCTTCCTCTTGTTTTAAATCAAAAAGAACTTTGCTCCAAACTCTTTGTTCTGCCTTATTTCCTAAATCTTCAGATTCTAGTTCATACAAATAAATTATTGTTGAAAAATCATCTTCACATTTCGCTAGTGTTTTTTGTGTGTCTATCCAAAGGATGGTCCTCAACAAATCATATCTCCTATGTGCCAATTTAAATTCAGTGTCTATTTTACTAGCATCCTCATATCTCCCCAATAGACGTGCCTCTTCATAAATCTGGTCTGCAAAACTTATATGAGCATCAATTAAAACCTCGCAACTTATACCTTCCTTATTTATCAAACCTAACGCCGTAGTATCCATGAGAGAAATTTCTGAATTAGCATAATATTCATTTATCTCATCCACTTGATTAGACTCATACGCAATTCCTATAAATAAACCTATAACAAATATTGCAATAGTCAAAATCAATGCCTCCCAAAACACACTATTTTTTGATGCCATTTTACCAAGATTGCTTTTTTCTTATAAACCTCCACATGGATGTTATGAGGATTATTGGATATGCCAATAAATAAACTAACTCAAAAGCTAAAATACTAAACAACGTGGGTCTTTTAAATTCTTCCTCTTTTGAATAAAACAATGCCAAAAACAGATAAAAGAATCCTGATGCCAGCAATGCAACTCCAAAAAATACGAGAATGTTCGGAGTCAGATTAATATCATTCAATGCAAGTAATGTTGTTTGCGCTCCTAATGTGTATTTTGTATACAAAAATTCTGAAATGACTCTACTAATCACTCTATATCCTAAAAAACCTAAACCAACTAATCCTATGATCCAAGAAAGTATAAAAAAAGGTATAATAAATAGGCCTAAAATCCCTGACTTAAGAAATGTTTTTTTATATTTCTCAATAGTTTGTATTCCGCCTACATTCCACCTAATTCTTTGCTTATACCAATCTTTCATGTTGCTCGGGGGAACAGTATAAACTTTTGAAACCGAACTCATTTTTATCAGATAACCTTTATCAACAAAATTCCAGCTTATTTCGATGTCTTCAGTAAGATTGTCTTCATCAAAGCCTCCTACCTCATCAAATGCTTTCTTTCTATAAATTGCTAAAGGGCCCGGAGTCACATAAATCGCATCTATGAAACCTAAAAGCTTTCTAGTGAATGCGATAACCTTATATTCTATAGATTGTAATTTCTCGATAAACCTGTTTCTTTTCTTAACAAGAACAAAAGTAGTTACTGCCCCAACTTGCGGGTTGTCAAAAAAGCCTATTGTCTTACTTATTGCTGTTTTTTCAGGATACGAATCTGCATCTACAAAACCTATTAACTCGGTTTTTACAAATTTGGCCCCATAATTTTTGGACCCGCTGGCTTTTCCTGTATTCTGAGGTGTTTGAACTACTCTCACCTTATCATATTTTTTCTCATATTTCCTCATAATTTTATAAGAATTATCAGTACTTTGGTCATCAACAACAATTATTTTTTTCAATCCTTCATAATCCGAATTCAAAACAGCTTCAATTGTCCCTCCAATACGCTTCTCCTCATTATAACAAGGAATGACTATGCTTAAAGAATAATCTTTAGTTTTTTTGGGTACTAAAAAAAACTCTTTTCTGTGCCTCCCATAAATCAGAAGATATAAAAATAAAAAATAAAATGCAATAAAAGTATAAGAAAGATAAACTAACGTGAGAACCTCTACCATCTAATCCTCTTGGCTTTCCTCTTCAAAGCTTTTTAATTCGCTCTCTTTTGAACTTAAACTCTGTTTTGAATCTGAATTCTCTAAATCAAAATAATCATAAAACTCATCGCTGAGACTAAGTTCATAAGTTCTTCCATCTCTTTTCTTTTTCAACAACCCTAGCTCATAAAAACGTTCAATGTGTTCATAGGATTTATTCCCACGAATTTTAACGACAACGCTTTGTTTTATTGGTTGTTTGAAAGCAATAATCGCGAGAGTTTCTTGTTCCGCCTTACTAAACTCAGAACTGCCACCAGCCAAACGCTTAGACAAATAAGTAAATTCTGGTTTGACATCCATTTTCCACATCTCTTTCCCCACCTCTTTTCCTTTTTCAACAATTCTTAAAGCAAAACGCTCAGAATCATTAAACCTCTCTTTGAGTTTTTCTATCACTTCACGAACCATTATGGGATTTAAATCAGAATAAGCAACTATCTCTTTCATGCTCAGATAACGCCCTGAAACAAAAAGCACCGCCTCCAAAAGTTTCATGTCGCTCAACAACGCTTCATCTATCTCGTCCAAAGTTTCACTATGAACCATACCAAGAAAGAAGCATTGAATGTTTTAAAAGTTTTGAATTTCCTTTTTCAACTTTTTCCTCAAATTACCTGTGTCGGCCAACATTGCATACGAACACCCTCATTACAACCTCTTTAATTTTCTTTTCTTCAATAATCTCTTCTTTAGAATCTAAATCCTACAAAATCTACTCCTTCAACTCTTTTGTAATTATTTCCAATTGCGTGAAGTTCGTTTTTGGAAGTCATCTTGTCACACCCCCTTTATCAGTTTGCGAGCGAGTG
>CAZHCJ010000014.1:0-10462 GCA_964530945.1 Candidatus Woesearchaeota archaeon
ACGCAATTCCCCTGATAGCTAAAGCTATCAGTATCCTTGCTTAGCAAATGACAAATTATGAATTGCCAATAACACGTGAAGAAGCTTTGGAACTTATTAAAAAATACAATTCTGACAAGGCAGACATAAATCATTATTTAGAAAGCGAAGTGGTTATGCGCGAGCTTGCAAGACATTTAGGAAAAACCAATGAAGAACAAGATTACTGGGCAATGCTCGGACTTTTGCATGATGTGGATTGGGGTGTGACAAAAAACAATGTTGAAACCCACTTGACAAAGATGCCTGAGATACTTAAAGAAGCGGGATTCGATGACGAATTTATTGAAACGGTTTTAAGTCACGGATATGGCTTTCCTGAACTGCCTCATTTGGCAGAAAAAAAGAGAACAAGTGAAATAGAGTATGCCTTAGCAGCCTCGGAAACAATTACCGGTTTGATTCACGCATACGCATTGATGCGTCCGACAAAACTTGAAGGAATGAAAGCGAAAGGTGTGAAGAAAAAGTTTAAAGATTCAACTTTTGCGGCAAAAGTCAGTAGAGATGTGATTAAAGAGATAGAAAACCTTGGCATTGAGCTTAGAGAGTTTTTTAATATCGGGATTGAAGCATTCAAAAAAATATCAAAGGAGGTTGATTTAGAATAATTTCTAGATGAAAAGATTTATATACACATTAATGCTTAATTCTTATAGATAAATAATAAATAGTTACATATATGTTACAAATAAAAAATAAAGGCCATTGGCCAAATTTGAACACTGTTATCATGGTTGAAAATACCTTGAAAGATATGGAAGACAGTGTTATGAAAATATCTGAGCTTAAAGAAAAACTTCCTAGAAAGGTGAACCACAATACCTTGATGGTTATTCTTCAATATTTGGAAAACAGTAATAAAATTCTCGTTGGATTGAAAGGAATTACTTGGATACATAACCCTAATCCAAAGTTAAAAAAAGCCATTGCTGAAGGTATTGAAGTATGAAAGAAGTGAAAATAGTTTTTTCTCAAGAATCAAAAGAAGTTTACGAATATCTGAATAAGGAAGCACCAACTTCTAAAAACGAAAGAACTCTTCTCAGGGCAGTGAAGCAAAAAATTAAGTTCATTAGATCAAATCCGCATTATGGAGATCCAATTTCAAAAAAACTCATTCCGAAAAAATACATAAAACAATATGGGATTACTAATCTATTCAGAGTAGAGCTTCCTAATTTTTGGAGGATGATCTACAATTTATCCGAAGGAGAAAGCAAGATAGAAGTAGTAGCATTCGTCTTAGAAATAATGAACCACAAAAAATATAATAAAAGGTTTGGATACAAATAATATGGGAATTATTGTAAAAAGCAACATACGAAACCTTGTTAAGGAACTTGACAAAGAAAACAACATCTCGAGTGTTGCAGAAGAAGTCTCAAGGAAGCTTGAAAGACGTGTCGAAGAGCTTTTACAAGAAGGGATTAAAAGAGCGAAAGAAAACAAGCGCCGAACATTGCAAGCAAGAGACTTGTAAATTTTAAATTTTAAAAAAGAGTATGCCAAGTAATAAATCTAAAGGGGGGAATATGGAACGTGAACTCTACAAACTGTTTGCAGATAATGGTTATAGGGTTGTAAGAGTTGCCGGAAGTGGGACAATGGAAAATGCCGATTGTGATTTGCTTGCTGGAAAGAAAGGGAAAGGAAAGTACGCAATAGAAGCTAAATCCACGCGTAAACCTTACAAATATATTTCAAAGGACCAAATTGAACGTTTTATGATATTCTCTGAATTGTTTGGGTTGAAACCAGTAGTTGCATTGAGGTTCTTAAGAGAGGGTTGGTTATTTTTAAAACCGGAACAACTTGAAGAAAAAGAGAAAAGTTTTATGATTTCATTAGAAGATGCTAAGCTTAAAGGCAAGAAATTTTCTCAATTTTTCGATTAGTGTATCGTTATAGCGCAGTATAAAAAATCTTTTAACTTTCAAAACATTTTAATTTGGATGAAAAGAGCACTTGTTTTCATAATCTTGTTAATGTTTCTTGTTTTTCTTGTTTCTGCTACATGTGAGGAAAATCAGGTTAATATCAATACCGCTTCTTTAAGTGAGCTAGATGAAATTTATGGTATCGGGTCTGCAAAAGCTCAAGCAATAATAAATTACAGGAGTAACGAAGGAAGTTTTGAAATTCTGGAAGAGTTGATAAATGTATATGGTATAGGGGAAAAGACTCTTGAAAATATAAAAGCTCAGGGTTTGGCCTGTGTTAATCAAGAAAATGAGAAGGAGGAGAAATCCATAGAAGAAAATAATGAACTTTTAGTATTTAATTTTTCAAATACTTCTCAGATAAAAGATTCGGAAAAAGAAAAAACAATAAAACTTAACTTTGAAAATTCAAAAGATATAAAAACAGAGGGAAATTTTGAATTGAGTGAAACAGACAAACAAAATAAAAATTATCCGCTTTACGTCTTTTTGGCGTTTTGTGTTTTGATTATAGGTTTGTCGATTGCGAAAAAACTTGGGAAAAATAAAAATGAGTTCGGGTGAAAATAATATATTGAAGGTTACTTTTGTTTTAGATGTCATAGGACGTCCTCCAAAGCATCTTGTTGAAAGTCTTGAACGCGTTTCAGAAGAAATTGATAAAGAGAGAGGAACAAAGATTACCTCTAAAGAAATTAAAGAACCTACTAAGATGAAGGACAATCCCAAATTTTACACAACTTTTATGGAATTGAATCTTGAGTTTGAAAACATAGAATATTTGATGATTTCTGTTTTCAAGTACATGCCTGCGCACATAGAAATAGTTGAACCAGAGGTTGTTGCTCTTTCTAACAACGGCCTAAACGATATACTTAATGAGCTTGTTCGACGTTTACACGGATATGATGAGATAACTAGAGCTATGCAAATGGAAAATCAAAAACTTAGGCAGATGGTTTCCCAATTCACTGGACAACCTACTCAAACACCCATGTCTCCAAAGGCAAATTTGCAATCTAGTGAAAAAACAAAAAAGAAAAGCAAAAAGCCTAAATCAAAATCTAAAAAATCTAAAAGAAAGGGCAAAAATAAATCTAAGAAATAACTATCTTCTCTTTCTTATAAATTTAGATAAACCGTCTTCTTTTTTACCTGCTTTTTTAAATTTCTTCTTAAAAAACCAGTATAGGAAAAACGTGACAATTAAGATAAGTCCCCAGCCAATCCATCTTCCTGTGCTTCCAAATGTGCCTTTGTTAGAACTTTCTTCACAAATACCTAAACAACAAACTCCGTCTTTAGCAATAAACGTTTCACCGTCGCAAAACTCATCATCAGAACATATATCTCCGGCTACCTCTGCACAAAGTTTGCTCGAGGTTTTTCCATCTCCTTGATTGTCCGCATCTGATTTTGTTCCATTTTTTTCTTCATCACTTGGAATGAAATCTTTTATGAAATTTAATTCAATTGAAGAAAGAGTTGTCAAGTTCTGTTTTTCTGAATAAGCCATAATTAATCCTTCTAAAATATCTTCTTTTGAATCCGAAGTAATTAATAATTCGATTCTTTCACTCTCTCCTTCTTCTAATTTGATTATATTTATAGGACTGAGAGAGATGTAATCTTCTAAGGAATTTGAAACATTTAATCCAATATCTTCAATGCTCTCCTCTCCTATATTCTCCAAATAAATTACTCTTTTAGATTTGGAGTCTGTAGCCACCGAAATTTCTAAAGATCCCACTTCAAATCTCATCTCAAGATTGCCTTCTTCTGTCGAGGTTTCATTTTCACTAGTTTGGTTAGTCGAGGTTTCATTTTCATTTTGGCTATTTTGGCCATCGTCCTCTCCATCTTGTGTCTCGTTTCCAGTATCATTTTCACTTTGGTTAGAATCTGTTTCTGAACTTAATGAAGAATCGTTGAAGAAAAATAAAGTAAATGTATAGCTCGTTTTATCTGTATTTAGAGTTAATGTCTCTTCTTCGCTTGGAGAATCTAAAAGAATATTAATGGTTTCTGTTCCTCCAGAACTTAAATCAAAACTGCTTTGAACAGGTTGAATTCCGTTGCTTGAATCCACATCGACATTTATTGAGCCGAGAGCTAAACTTTTAACTTCTATTGAAAAATCGCTGGAACTCTTAACAAATCCTGGAGTTACTGAAAAATCTGCAGTCTCGTCTGATATTGAAAAATTTGCTATTATTGTTTCGTCTGAGATGATGGCGCCTTGATAGTATCTAACATTTTTAATCCTTAAAGAATAGTTTGCTTGAGCCTTGTTTTCTAATGAAGCGTAAAGGTAAAATTCTTCATTTATTTTTTCAAGTTCGTATACCATCGGAATTTGAACATGTCCGCGGTAAAAATAAACATTACTTTCTGTCACTTGGTCTATAAAATTTCCAGAAATTTCTGCAAAAAGAGTTCCTCCAGAATCGAAACTTTGTTTGTTTAGTTCGATTTGAGCTGCAGAAACTAGTGATACTGAAAATAAAAATAATATTGCGAATGCAATCCACCTACTTCTTTCCATAATTTGTGAAAGAAAAAAGGGTTAATAAATATTTATTCTCCCATCTCTTTAAGTTTTTTTAAAACGTTGTCGAGTTCTCTAGAACTTTTTCTTTTTGGTTTTGGTCCGGGTCGATTATTGTTTTCTGCTGGCAACAATATTCTCCTTTCTGGAGGACGTATTGGATGCTGCCTTGAAGGCATTCCTGGAAATCCTCGTGGAGGACCTCTCGGAGGCCCCCTTCTTCTTGGTCCTGAACCTCTTCCTCCACCCTTTCCAAATTTAGACTTAATCTTCAACCACAACTCTCGTAGTTTATCTCTGTAGAAGTACCCTACGCCCACCAAAGAAATTAAAATTAATAAAATCAAAATCCACCAAATACTTCCTCCCTTGCTTTTACTTCCTGGCCCTGAAGAATCGCTCCCGTCATAGATGCAACACACTGCTCCACGAGTATCGCAATCATAATTTGTTTCTCTTTCTCCTGTTTCACAATAAAACCTGCACGTTCCGTCTTCTATCTCACATTCATTCTCCTGTCCTGTGCCTCCGCTTGTTCCACCAGTTCCTCCACCGCCTGTTCCTCCTGAAACGGTTTCACAGTATCCTCCTGCTACACAGCAAAGCTCTCCACTAAACAAATCACTTGTTTGTGCACCTTCACCATTCTTACATATCTGATTTGAAGAGCAAATTTCTCCTCCTAAATCAGAGCACTTTGTCAACTCTTGGGAAGTATCGCAACATTTAGACAGTCCCAAACAAGAATACTCACTTAAAATTTCACCGTCGCACGACGATTGAGGCATACAATAATATCCTGAATTCTCACAATCTAAATCATTTGTTTCGTTTCCTCCAGGAGGAGACCCTTCTGATTCATCATTATCTGTTGAACTGCTGCATCCAGGGTCGTCTGGAAAATCTACTTTTCCGTCGCCATCATTGTCAATTCCATCGTTACATTCATAGGTTTCATTGATATCTCCACATTCTCCTCCTGATTCATCCTCATCATAAGAACTTTCACAACCTAAATCTAGAGGATAGTCTGCACACCCATTTTCATCATTGTCAATTCCATCGTTACACTGAATGCTTGCATTAATTTCATTAAACTCATCATTATCTGTTGAACTGCTGCATCCAGGGTCGTCTGGAAAATCTACTTTTCCGTCGCCATCATTGTCAATTTCATCGTTACATTCGTAAATGGTGTCTTGGAAATATCTTGGCCAAATAGATGCCAGTATGAAAGCAGTATTACGGGTATTATCCTGCCAACAACCTTCACTACTTTGAATTTCTAAAAGCCACCCTTTAGAGTTTTCCTTTTCCGTAATGCTCTCGCCTTGAAATGGAAGTAATGCTAAGGCAGTATCATAATAACGGTCTTCTGATTCCTGCCACCATTCTCGATTTTTTTGTTTTGAAAGAAGATTTTCTCTATAATCCTCATTTCCGGTGAGTATATACAAGAAAGATTCCGGGAGGAAGGCTTCATTGCCCTCTGCCTTAACCATTAGATAAGGCAAAAAATTGGATACATCTTCACCTATAGATGCCAAGGAGAGTGCGGTCCAAAGACTTCCTTCATAATCGCAAACAGCCCCGTTTGAAAAACAAAAGCTTTCTATTATCTCGGTTGTGACTCCTTCTGCTGCGGCAGAACTTGAGTCTTGAGAAACATGTATTGTTGCATCTCCTTCTTCCCTGAAAAGTGTTGTAGTTAAAAATCCCGAATCACAAGATATCTCAAAAGTTTCCCCATAACAATTAGGATTGACCTCTAACCAGTAATCGTCTTGTGCCAAATCTAGACAGTTTCCTGGATTTCCACTAAGAGTCTTATCTTCATTTACCCCAATACTATGTGTTGAACCCGAATAGAATATTTCGCATGTTGAAGGAGAATTAGTTTCAATTTCTAAAAACCATTCCATGTCTAAAGGTGTGCTAGTCCGGGAGAGGAGCCAATCTCTTGCCGAAGTAATTGATTCATCTGTATTATCTAAAGCAATGACTGCCTGAGCGGTTTGCTTTACATTGCAATCACTTTTAGGCCAACACTCGCCATCATTTTTTGATTTTTCAATAAGTTCTGGTTGGCATTTATTTATTGCCCAAAGAGAAAAAGTCTGTTCTTCTAAGGATAAAGCGTTACAATTCCCTGTAACTTTATCTTGAAGACATTGATACGCCAAATCTACTTTTTCTGTTTCTGTGAGTTCTGCGTCTTGTGCAAGAATGACACTAAAAGAGATTATAAAAACTATTAAGATAAAAAGTGCTAACACTGACCTCTTTTCCATACTGCGAATAAGATAAACTTGTTTTTAAAATTATCTTTAGTAAATAGGTATTCAATCTGTTTTCTTTTTGGTTTCGCTTTTATTCTTCTTTGAGCCTAATGCCAAACCCACAAGACCTAAAACAAAAAGTAAACTACCTATGATTCCTTGACCAGAGTTTGTTAAAGATGAAATGGCATGGCCTGTTGTCGAAAATGTTGTTAAAGATATCGCAATTCCCGCAATGAGTGCTAATGCAAAAAAAGACGTTCTTTTCGAGTTTAAAAGATCTATTTTATTGGCAAGCCTGTCTTCTTCCACTCTATCTTCAAGAGGGATTCTGTTTTTTCTAGAAATCTTTTTTGCCATTTTCAATGCTTCTTCATATGCTATTTTTTTGCCTCCTCTTCACTTTTTACACTGTAATGAGTCTTTTTATCTCCTTGAGTCCAAACAAAATATTCTCCCGTAGGTGTAAAGTGGGCTTTAGTGTAATGGGTGTCTCTTTCCACTCCCGGAGAATATGCAACACTTTCTATAATCTTCCTTTCACTTCCGTCTACTCTTACCACACTGTATCCTTGAAAAGCTGATGTATTTTCATACTTCCTTAACTCGATTGCATCCGCACCCTCTCCTTTTTTTGTGAGTTTTTTTGAAACTTTTATTTTCCTTCCCATATATAATCTCAATAATTTACTTTTTATTTAATTATCTTTTTCTCTTGATTTTATCTTTCTTATTTACTTTTTTATTTTCCTCGCTTTTATTCTTCTTGTTTTTATTTTCTTTCTTTTTGCTTTTATTCTTTGCTTTCTTTTTCTCGTGCGAGGCTTGTAAAAGTTTTTTTGTTGTGTAGTTTACAGGATTTTTGTAACGCGTTTCTTCTTCACTCGGTTTTATCCCTATTGCCTTGTAATATTCTTTGTCATAGTTTGGAGGAAGTATTGGTTTTTTCCTATAACTCCAAACAAGTTGACTTCTAATGTAGCCTTCTTTCAATGGGATTTCATTGCGTTCATTCCATTCATACAAACGTTTTTCAAGCTCTTCGCGGGGAATATCTAAAGAACGAAAGAAATTTAGCAAGATGAACAAAGCACGTTTACGACCATCACCCATTCCTTTCAAGATTCTTTTTATGCTTTCCGGAAAATATTTATCTGAAAGTTTTTCAGGTAACTCTTGGAGATTTATCTTTTTGTATTCTTTATTTGAAGTATGGCCTTTTTCTTTTGAGAATTCCTCTTTTGGAGTATTTTCTCCATACCAATCTAGTGCTTCGCGAAGAAGTTCTGAGGCCTCATTGTTTTTAGGAGAAGGATAAAAATTTTTAACGCTGTTCTCAGAAAGCTTCATAGGGTCTGCATCACGAGGCTGAAAACGTTCTATGCTTTCAATGTCATTCGGCAAAACTATGCTTGCCAGACGAGTTTTCTCATGCAAACTATATGGCATTCTAAATAAGTGTCTTGAAGAAACCAGGATTAAATCAGGCATAACTTCTTCTGGAGCTTGAAAATCCTTAACATATTTACTTGGCCTTGTAAAATCCGAAATTTTTTCAATTAAATCTGTTTTAATCATCTCATTAATGTATTTTGTTACGATTCGGGGCCATTTTGGAAACATGTCTTTTGTGTTTTTGTCAAATATTCTTTTTGGAAATGCTTCCCATGGAACAATTATGTGGAATCCTTTACTTCCCGAGAATTTTATTGAATAATTTTTAATGCCGTGAAACGCGAAAAGCCTAACTATTAATTGGACCATTATCTTACTGTAATCTAGATATTTTGAGTCTATATCTAAAAGCAAATCCCATCCTTTTCTCAATTCATCCATTTGTGTTTCTTTAAGTTCTGTGGAAAGTGCTAAAGGGTCTCTCCAAATTTCTTCACTACAATGAAAACTTGTGGCCCCTTTTTTAACCAACTCAAAAACATCTCCTTTGTATTGTAATGTATCTGGACGTTTTCCAAAACCTTCAAAATATCTCGGGACAACTTCGCGGTTTTTCGCGAAATGGAAAATGGCTTCTTGAATCTCCGGGCGAGAATAATACATTTGTGTCACGCGGCGAATACGTTGCTCTTTTGGGCTCTGTTCTCTCTTTTTTTCAGGTGTTTCGCTGCTAGTTTGCTGCATAAAGAAATTAAAAATGAAAGATTTATATAATTACCTTATACTCTAAAATAACAATACTTAAAAGCTCAGAGCTTCTTTTTTAAGTAAGTAAAATGAGAGTAAAATTAGAAAATCCCACCGTCCTTGCAAAGATAATTGACATCATATCTGAATTGGTTGTAGAGGTAAGAATAAAGGTTAATGAGGAAGGCCTAAGTATAACTGCAATGGACCCTGCAAATGTTTCAATGGTTAGTTTTAAACTGCCTAAAAGTTCTTTTTCCCAGTTTGAAGTAGATGAAGAATCTTTAGGAGTAAATCTTGAAAATTTTAAACGCATATTAAAACGTACTGGAATGAATAGCTCTTTGCTTATGGAAAGGCAAGACAACGTTTTGCATTTACAAATTCAAGATAGAATAAAACGTAATTTCAAGTTAGGTTTGATTGAAATCGAAACCGAAGAAAAAGAGATGCCTAGTTTAGAATTTAGCTCAAGCGTTAGAATAAGCTCTCAAGACCTTATTGACTCGATTGAAGATTGTGCTGTTGTCGCAGATGCTTGCTCGTTTATTATATCAGATAATACTTTTGTAATAGAAGCAAGAGGTTTGAACTCTGCTAGAGCTGAATTTTCAGGAGATGAAGCAAAAATAGAAGCAGAGAATTGTAAATCTCGTTATAGCATTGAGTATTTGCAAAAGTTCATAAAAGCTTCAAAACTTTTTGACAGCACACACTTGCGTTTTGCGAACGACCATCCTTTAGTTTTAGATGTTCAAAATAATTTTATGGAATTATCTTTTTTATTGGCCCCAAGAGTAGGAACAGAAGATTAACTAAAATGCCAAATTTAAATGTTGTACTCTTTTGTCTTAAAGTTTATAAACAATAAAATCCTTTTCTCCTCATGAAAGAGAGGGGGAAAAAAGGCCAAGTAACTATTTTTATAATTGTCGGCATAGTGATTGTTGTTGCTGCAGTAGGAATTTATTATTTCTGGCCAGATATAACTTCTACGGGGGGCGCAGTAGATCAAAACCCTGAAGCTTTTATTGAACAATGCTTACAAGAAGATATAGAAGAAGTTGTTGAAACAATTTCTCTGCAAGGAGGAGACTTGAATCCTGATTTATCTTATCTTTACAACAATTCCGAGGTTAGCTATTTATGTTACACTAATCAAAATGGAGAACTTTGCTCAATACAACAGGCTTTGTTAAAGAGTCATGTTGAAGAAGAAGTTGAACGAGGAATTCGAGGCAATGTAGATTTTTGTTTTAGTGAGCTCGAAACAAATTATAGGGAGAGAGGTTACAGTGTAATTTTAGAAGGGAACAATTACGATGTTAAACTTATGCCTAACCGAATAGAGATTGAATTTGATCAAACGCTTACTTTGAGGAAAGGAGACGAAACAGATGTGTATGATTCTTTTGATATTGTTTTAGATGACAACTTATATGAAATACTGAATATGAGAAGCCGCCTCAGCGAAGCGAAAAGGAGTGGAAACTGGGACGAGGCACTGGCGA
>CAZHCJ010000015.1:0-10254 GCA_964530945.1 Candidatus Woesearchaeota archaeon
GGATTTCTTTTTTCCCCATATTTTTCAAGAGTATTCCATGCAATTTTTTTAGATTCCAAGGGAGTTCATTCAAAGGATTGAAAAATTCTTCTTTATATTTTATTCCTCCTTCTCCAATTAAAAACTCTGCTTTTTTTATCGAATCAAGAGAATTTCCATGGATAAAGAAATAAGTATCTGTACAAATTCCCAAAAATAATGCCCTCGAAATTATCGCATCAAATTCAATTTTCTGGCTTTGTAAAAATTCAACAACGATAGAACAAGCAGAAGGACTTTCCGTTTCTACATAATTTAAATCAGCATAATAAGAGTTTGTTTCGTGATGGTCAATATTCACTAATGTTAAATTTTTAGGCATATTTTTCCCTACGACTTCTTCAGGATGTCCTTTAAGTGTTCCGTGATCCAAGAAAAGTAATACATCAAAATCTTCTAAATTCATGTCTGTGATTTCCTTTCCAAATTCAACTTCTTTAGAAAAGCTAAAGCTTTCAAGGTTTTCGCTCAGCTTATCCTTGCTTATCACAACAACTTTTTTACCCTCGTTCTCCAAAGCATGTTTCATCCCAATACTAGCCCCAAAACTATCTCCGTCTGGTTTGGGATGCAAAGGAATAAGGATACTCTTCGCATTTAGAAGCTTTTTCCATATTTCTTCAAAAGTGTTGTTTTTATTCTCCATTTTTTGTTTTGTCTAATCTTTTAGACTGGTTTGATTTAAAACCTCAAAAAACCTTTTTTATTTTCTCTGGTTTTTTGGGCCAGGGAATCTGGTTCTCTAGGTTTTTAAAAGTTTTAAATGTGGGAAAGAGGATTCGAACCCCTGTAAGCACTAAGCTACTGCGTCCTAAGCGCAGCCCGTTTGACCACTCCGGCATTCCCACGATAAAATAAAGATTAACCGAATGTTTTAAAAGATATCTATTAGAAAAATTAAGCCTTCTTTATGGTTTTCTCAAATTCTTTCAAATCATTTCTTAATGCCTCTACAGCATATTTGAACATATAATCCAAACCCATCTGTCCAAAACTTTCTAAGGTTATGATGAGTTCATCGGAGTCATTTCTTTCTGCTTTATCTCTTGCTTTTACTGCCAAACCCTCAATAGAATCTGCAATTTCTTTCTTCTGATTATCCGTAACAATTATTTTATCCCCTTTTTCCTCAATCTTGTTTTTTGGAGCAATGCGCCTTACTTGGTCAAGAAATTTCTTTGAGAGAGTTATTTTTGATGTATTTCTATAAAACATGAATCCCGGAGAGAACTTTGAATGTTCAATCCCTTTTCCAGAACGCAAGCTTGCAGTGAATTTAAGTTCCTGGTTTTTATCAAGGACAGTTATAGGAATCTTATCATAGACTGGTTTATGGCTCCCTTTTAAATCTCCCGAATAAACTGCACCTTCTTTTTTCACATTCAACTTCATTTCGCCAGTTGAACTCTCTCCAGTGGTTCCAGGAGTTTCTAGGGGAATCAAACCAACACGATGGGCGATGGTTTCATCGTACAAAGGAGAGTCGTTTTTGGAAATCTCAAGCTCATCGACGGCCATGACTAAGACATGATTCAGATATCTACGGATAGAGTTTGCAAGAGTGCCATCCATATTGGTCTTGAACACGATTTGGTTATCAGTTTTTTCTATTTTTTCCATTTTATTTTTAAGGTCTACGTCCACGTCGCCCTCCTTTCTTTTTAGGACCTCCACGAGGATACCTTGTTGTATCTAAAATATTTAGTATTTTAAAACCTTCTCTTGACAAACTTTTTATTATTGCGTTAGCTCCGGGACCCGGAGCAGGATTGCCTGTCTTGGCCCGAATCCTAAAATAAAGCTGTCCGACTTTTAATTCGTTAAGTTTTTCAGAGATACGTTTAGCAATGAACATGGCTATCGTTGGATTAGCTTTAAGCCTACCATGCTTTGTTGTCATTCCTCCCGAAACTTTTGCAAGGGTTTTTCCAGACATATCTGTCACATGAACTATTGTGTTGTTGAAACTGGTGTAAATATTCACTACTGCTTCTGCTTTTTTCATATCTTTTTTTACTTCGGCCTTTTTTTTAGTCTCGGTTTTCATTTCTTTTGCCATCATTCGGATTTTTCCTCCTCCTTTTCTTTTTTAGACTCTTTTTTAGCTTCTTGGACTTCTCCGGTTTTTTTAGTCTTCCCTTTTTCCTTTCTCAAAGTTATTTTATCTTCAAACTTAACAGGAACAATGTATGAAGGACTGTTTACTGCACGACCATTAACAAGAACTTTCTTATGAACCACTTTTTGTCTAGCAGTCTTAACCGTAGGAACAAGTTTCTTTTTATGAACAATTGTTTGTAGTCTCCTATTTAGGTAATCTTGTTTTTCCAGACCTAAAACATCCGCAATAGAATTTACTTCAATTCCTATTTTTTTCAATTGGTTGAAT
Organism: Candidatus Woesearchaeota archaeon; assembly: GCA_964530945.1. Lineage (GTDB taxonomy): Archaea > Nanobdellota > Nanobdellia > Pacearchaeales > GW2011-AR1 > ASMP01. The sequence goes on from CAZHCJ010000015.1 coordinate 2,429, forward strand.
AAAGCTTGTTGCTTTTCTTTGTCCGAACCAATAAGTCTTTTAGCTTTTTCACGCATGGAATTAATCTCAGCTTCAGCTCTCCAAATTTCTTTCTTGTTCTTTAATCCAAAACGTTTCTTAATCTCAGCTTCTTCTTCAATTCTTGTTTTATCAAAAGGACGTTTCGGTTTTGAATATTGCTTATGTTTTCGTTTCATTTTATTTCTTCTTTCTTATCCCTGCTCCTTTACTTTTATTCGGGCGGAAATTTCCTTTAGTTCTTTGACCACGAGTCGGCAGACCAGCACTATGTCTAAATCCACGGTAACTTTTTATCTTCTTTAAACGCTTAATATCGAACTCTTTCTTCAAATCCAAATCTGCTCCTGTAAAATGTAAGTTTTCTCCAGAATCGAAATCTTTTCTTCTATTCAATAAATGTGAAGGAATTTCAGGGTTTTTAATAAATTCACCTATTTTTTTAATTTCTTGCTCGTTTAAAGAACCAACTCTGCGGTGTTTATCCATTTTCAAAGCATGGCAAACGGCGTTAGAAAAACTCCATGAAACACCCTTGATTTTTGTTAATCCAGAAACGAGGCTCATTTTACCCTCTACATCTTCGGAAAGTATCCTTACAACACGATCTTCGTGCTTCTTCCTTTCAGCTTCTGCGCTTTCTTTAGTTTTTTTTTCTTTTATTGTTTCTTCCATTCTAATTTTATTCAATTTAGGCTTTTTAAAACTTTTACTTCGCTCATCTTACAAATAGCCTATGGCGTTCATCTTCTATAAGTTCTTTTAGAACTCTTTTTTCTATCGCTTTTTCAGGATCAGGGAGGTTTTGGATCCTTTCTTTCATCTCTTTAAAGTTTTCAAAAGGCTTTTCTTTACGTTTCTCAAGGATCTCTTTCATATGCTTTTTCCCAAAACCAGGAAGAAGCTCAATTTGATGTATTCTTTTATTTATCGCACTAGATTCATTGAAAAACTTCAAAAATTTTTGTTCGTTTTCTTTTATAATGTTCCCTATATACTCTTGTAATTGGGTTTTTGCAGATTCGGTGATTTTATCTTTATCTAGTTTTCCAAGAATGTAATATATCTTTTCACGTTTTCCTTCTCCAATGTAAACCTTTTCCCCTATATCTAAATTTTGCCCGCGTCTAGGAACAAGTTCAAGAAGAGTTAAATTTTCAGGACCGATAGCCTGAGCTATTGGCATCATTTTCTTTTCCAAAGGATATCCATTCGGAAGGTAATCTAGTATGATTGCATGTTCTTCTTTTTCCATTTTTTCTATTCAAACTCCTTAATTGCCTCGAGTATTTTTTTTGCTTCATCATCTATTAAACCCACGTCAGTGAATATTTTATTTAAATCTGTTTTGTCTTCGGGCAAAAGATCGATTATTTTTGCCACATGGGTTTGTTTCATCTTCAACAAGTCCATTTTTTCTAAAGTTTCCCTAAGTTTTTCCGCATCTTTTTCTTTAACTTTAGCAAACTTTTTGATAAATCCGCGCATCTCAGAATGAAGTTCCTTGTCGAGATATTTTTGGGATTCAGTCATGCTTATAGGCTCATTATTCTTTATCATTTTATTCTATTTTTTTAAGATGGACTGGTTTAATTATCAATTGTTTCTCTTTATCATTATCTTTAACCTTAACTATGTATGATTTTCCTCTTCGACCCTCCACAATTCCTGTACGACCTTGCATTCTTTCAGGAAATGAAGACCTAACACTCCTTTCCTTAACTATAGCAACATTTTGCCCTTTTTTTAGGTTTTGGAAGTAACGACTAAGTTGCACCTTCCCTCGTTGACGTAGTTTCTTCCGTTTGACCATATTTTACTCACAAATACTTTATTTAAAAAACTATCTTTTGACATTTAAAAAAGAGAAATAACACCCTTAAAATGCGTTTTTACTATCAAAATTACTCTCTGAAACAGGGTTCATGACTCCGCCGTTCATGTTAGTGGCACAAAGATCGCCTTTTTCACGGGCTTCTTCCATATTCTTAATTATTGCATTAAACATTTTTTCTCCCCAAACTCCTATGCCACAACGAGAACAAAAGTCCACAACGCTGGTTTCGTCAATTTCAGATTTACAATAAATACACTTTTTCATTTTAATCCTCTTTTATGAATAACCTTTTTATTAGAATTAAATAGTTTTTAAAGATTTAGTTTGACTCTTAAGTTATTTTCCGTTTTACTCATGTCTCAACGCATCCGCTGGCTTAAGATTTGCTGCTTGCAATGCAGGGAGTATCCCCGAAAGGTTTCCAATAACAAACGAGAAAACCAATGCCCCAAGATTAATTGCCAGCCAAAGATTGCCTGAAGCAAGGGAGTTCCGAGTTGCACAGTTGCGATATAGCCTACCCATCTAGATAAATCTCTCCCCCACTAACTAAATCCAAAGTCTCTACCATATTTATCATTGTGCTCTTACCACTGCCGCTGGGGCCAACTATGACTATAAAATCTCCCCTATTTATTTCGGTGTTTACGCCGTCTAAAGCTCTAATAATGGCACCTCCCATCTGATAGCTCTTGCGCACATTTTCTAATTTTATGACGGGTTTCATGCAATTATCTCTTTATCGTGACTTTTAAACATTGCGAAATGGTAAGCTTTAAAAACAATCTTTAAGAGTTATAATTATGATTATTCCAGTGCGTTGTTTCAGTTGCGGAAAGCCCATAGGTCACTTATGGGAAGAGTACAAGAAACGCGTAGCCGAAGGCGAAAAACCAGCAAAAGTTTTGGATGAGCTTGGCCTTGAGAGATTCTGTTGCAGGTCAGTATTCCTTGGACAAGAGGATTATATTGAGTTGGTAGGAAAGTTCAAAAGAAGTTGATTCTTATTTTAGTTTCCATCTTGCGACAAATCCACATTTTTCACATGTAACGTTTTTAACATTATTTTTTATGCGTATTTTTGGTTTTTTGTAAGGCACTAAACAGCGTTTACAAAACGTTTTCCGATAATGTTTCAAAGGAATATTATATGACATTGCTAAACGTTTTATTTTTTTAACTTCTTTAGGAGTTTTGTCTTTTATATTTTTGAAGAAAAACTCTATCTGAGTTTTAGCTTCGGTTTTAGAGGGTTTTTTCATGTTAAAATAAAACATTTAAATTTTATAAAATTAAGTAAGACGGCATCGTGGTTTCACGTCTACGAAGATACTAATGCCAACGACGTAATCAGCTTAACTTCTGTGTTCGGAATGAGAACAGGTGTAGCCTGATTACTATGGCCGTCCTATGAAAAACAAATGTAAATGGTTTATAAGTCTTTTGATGATTTTATTATTTTAAGGTTTAGATAAAAGAATATAAACGATGAACCATCTATCTAAAAATGGGTGGGATTCAAGAGAAAGAACTCACAGCAGAATTATGTGGTGCAATAATAGGGGACGGATGGATACAATCCAACGAACAAAGTTTTTTTATTGCAGGAGATCCTTTAGAAGACAAAGAATATTATGATGCCCACTCATCAAAGATTATTGAGAAGATACTTATTCCTGTGACGCCAAAGAGTTTTCCTTATTGGAAGGTTTATGGAATAGGAATTTATCGTCAAGAAATTGTAAGAAAATTAATTGATTTAGATTTACCTGTAGGAAAGAAAGTAGATACTGCGAGGGTTCCAGATTGGATACTCAATTCAAATTCAAAAGTTATACATTCTTTTTTAAGAGGGTTTTTTGATGCAGACGGAAGCATTTTTTGTCAAAAAGACTACACAAAGTATGCAAAAAAGTTTGATTCCAAATTCCACACAAAAATAAGATTGAGAATGAGCAGTGTTTCTTTAGAACTCGCTAAACAAACAAATGATTTGTGCAATTTGTGCAATTTTGGTTCTGTTCATAGGGTCCTAGAGGGAGGGAAAAGATACGGAAGAAACTATAGCGATGTAGGGATAATTGAAATAAATAAAATTGAAAGCATAAAGAAATGGTTTGAAGAATTAAAACCCTCAAACCCAAAACACGTCACTAAATATAGGGTTTGGAAAAAATTTGGTTTTTGTCCCCCAAAAACAAGCATTTATCAAAGAAAAGAAATACTTAAAAGTAATATAGATCCTTATTTATTTTATAAGCAGGAGTAGCGAAGTGGTCAAACGCACCAGCCTCAAGAGCTGGCCTCTTAGTGAGTTCAGGGGTTCGAATCCTCTCTCCTGCATTTACAAAATAATATCAATGCGCCTGTAGCTCAGTCTGGATTAGAGCGTTTCCCTCCTAAGGAAAAAGTCGAAGGTTCGAATCCTTCCAGGCGCGTTTATAATTGAAACAGTACATCGCCAGTAGTAACACATGTTTATATAATTTAAAAATCTTTTTTATTTCTATGGCCAAATTTTTGCTTCTTGAGGAGAGAGATAGAATAAGATTATTCAAGGACGTTAGAGAAAAAACAGGAATTTCTTTCAATAAACTTCCCTCATTTCTTGGGATAAGCAGGACGTCCTTCTTTAATTATTACTCGAAAGGCCTGCCTCTTCCTGTAGAGATATTTAAAAAATTGCAAAAAATTTCTAAAATAAAAATCAAGAATTATCAAGAATTAGAGAAAAAACGTTTTTCTAGAAATTTTGCGAAAATACCCCCTCTAGGTGAAGCTCTTGCAGAGATTATTGGGGCAATCAATGGGGATGGCCATCTTTCAGAACAGAACTACGAAGTGAACATAGTTTCAGATGTTAGAGAAAAAAATTATCAAATATATTTGAAAGGGCTGTTCAAGGAACTATTTGGTTTGGAACCTTCCTTAAATAAAATGAGGAATTCTGCAATAAAATTAAGAGTATACTCGCAGGACATTCACAATCATTTAAGTATTGAATATGGTCTTCCAATCGGGAAGAAGAAAGGAAATTTAGCAATACCTCAAAAAATCAAAAAATCAAAAAAATTGTTAAAAACTTATCTAAGGGGCGTTTTCGACACCGATGGAAGTTTTTATTTAAGGAGAAATCACGAACCCGTGATTCAAATAACAAGTGCGGACAAAAGGTTTCTAACAGAATTAAAAGAATCACTTGAGTTTTTAGAATTTAATGTTTCAAAAGGAGATCAAAGAATATTCGTTTATGGAGAAAGCCAAGCTATAAAATTCTTCAAATCGATAAAACCTGCCAATCATAAACATTTAAAAAAGTTTGAAAACTTTTCAAATCTATAGGCGTGGATGGTCTAAGGGCTATGATTACTGGCTTCCAAACCTTTTTTGGATTCAGAGGCGAAGAGACCAGTCGATCCGGGTTCGAATCCCGGTCCGCGCATAATCAAAAATGACAAAACACGAAAACACACACGAAAAAGAAAGATCAGAAAGCAAGAAGGATTTTAGCAAGAATTTTGGAAGATTTCACGATAAAAACTACAAAAAACTTTTGTTAATTCCTTTGGCTTTAATCTTCATCGGAGTGGTTTATATGTTCTTTTTTTATTCTTCAACCGGGGATTTCATCTACCGTGACATTTCTTTGACAGGAGGAACGAGTGTTACATTAATCAATGAAAATCTTGATGCTAATGTACTTGAGCTTGAACTCGCGGCCCAACTTGAAGATGTCCAAACGCGTGAGATCTACGATTTTACTTCAGGAAGACAAGAGGCCATCATAGTAGAAACAAAATCGGGAAGTGAGCACACCCAACAAGTTCTTGAGAGCTATCTTGGTTATTCACTGAATGAGGAAAATTCGAGCATAGAATTCACCGGAAGCAGTTTAAGTCAGAGTTTCTTCAAACAACTTCTTATAGCAATTCTTGTTGCGTTTGTTTTTATGGCAATAGTTGTTTTCATAATTTTTCGTACCTTTATCCCCTCAACAGCAATTATCATTTCGGCTTTTGCAGACATATTTATGACATTAGTTTTGGCAAATATATTGGGGATAGAAATGTCCACGGCAGGAATTGTGGCGTTTTTAATGCTTATTGGTTATAGTGTTGATACAGATATCCTTTTGACAAATAGGATTCTAAAACGCACAGGCAATTTAAACGAAAAAATTTACTCTGCATTTAAAACAGGAACTACAATGACTTTTACTTCTTTGATTGCGATAGGAATAGCATTAATCTTTGCAATTTCTTTTTCAATAGTTTTAACCCAAATATTCTTAATACTTTTCATAGGTCTGGCTTTTGATCTTTTGAATACTTGGATCACAAACGTTTCGATTTTGAAATGGTATGCAATTAAAAAGGAGATTAAAAAATGAAATTAGGATTTAAGCTTTGGTTATTGATAATTGTTGTTTTGCTTTCCTTACTAAGCATATTTGGAATGCCTCCTGCTTTTTTAGATAAAGGAGTTGCGATAACAAGTGTTGAAGCAAACACTACTGCTTTCAATCAAGGGTTTAGACAAGGACAAATTGTCGAAGCAATTGATGGTCAACCTGTTGAGTCACTTGAAGATTTTTCAAAGATAATTCAAGAAAAATATCCTTCTCAAAACAGTCAAAAAACAGTGTTTACTTTGAAGGACGGAGAGGTAATTTATTTCTCAAATAAAACACCCGAGATAATTATTGAAGCTCTTCCTAAATCCAATGTAAAAACAGGTTTAGATTTATCCGGAGGGGCACGAGCTTTGGTTCAGGCAGAAGGTCAACAATTAAGTTCACAAGAAGTTCAAGACCTTGTAGCAGTAACCGAAGAACGTTTAAACGTTTTTGGGATTTCAGATGTTCAAGTTTCTCCTGTTTCTGATTTGTCAGGAAACAACTTTATGCTTGTAGAGATTGCGGGCGCAACTCCTGAAGATTTGAGAGGAATTTTAGAACAACAAGGAAAATTCGAGGCGAAAATAGGCAACGAGACAGTATTTACTGGAGGAAAAGACATATCTTCTGTGGCAAGAAATCCTCCAGAAGCAGGCATAGAACAATGCTCTCAGTCACAAACAGGAGAAGGACATTTTTGTAATTTTCGTTTCACAATCTATTTAACAGAACAAGCTGCAGAAAGACATGCAGAAATAACGTCTATGTTAGGGGTCAATTCAACATCCGAGGGAGAATACTTAACAAAAAGACTTAATCTATATTTGGACGATTCTTTAGTAAATAGTTTACTTATAAGTGAAGGTTTGAAAGGGCGTGTAACAACCCAAATTTCTATCTCTGGCTCCGGTACTGGAAACACAGAAGAAGAAGCATTCACTCAAGCAGAAGAAGAGATGCATCAACTCCAAACCGTTTTAATTACCGGAAGCTTGCCTTTCAAATTAGAGATTGTTAAATTAGACACCATTTCTCCAACACTAGGCCAAGAATTTACAAAAACAATTTTCATTGCAGGATTGTTGGCGTTAGTTGCGGCATCTTTAGTAGTGTTTGCAAGATACCGTAGTGCAAAATCTTCAATTGCAATGATTTTGATAAGCATGTCAGAAATTATAATCATTCTGGGAGTTGCAGCCGTCATAAAATGGAACTTGGATTTGGCAAGTATTGCAGGAATTCTTGCAACAATAGGTACCGGGTTTGACGACCAAATAATAATTCTTGACGAATCTCGTAGAGAACGCTATCTGAGTTTAAAACAACGTCTTAAAAGAGCATTCGCAATAATCTTTGGAGCGTATTTCACTGCAGTTGTCTCACTCTTGCCTTTGATTTGGGCAGGAGCAGGATTGCTTAAAGGTTTTGCATTTACCACGCTTATAGGAATTACAGCAGGAGTTTTAATAACGCGACCGGCATTTGCCGAGGTTGTTAAGAGGATTGAAAAGTAATTCACAAAGAATAAAAACGCAATTCCTTTATTTTTATTATGAATAATTTTTTTAAGGAAGG
>CAZHCJ010000016.1:0-8021 GCA_964530945.1 Candidatus Woesearchaeota archaeon
ACGCAATTCCCCTGATAGCTAAAGCTATCAGTATCCTTGCTTAGCAAATGAAAAAATTGGAGAAAAGAAAATGAAAACAGTAAAAGGATTTAGGGATTTTACGGGAAAGGAGGCAGAAAAGATAGAACGCATTAGAAAAATAATAGTTAAGACATTTGAGGAATTTGGGTTTGAACCTGCTCTAACTCCCATAATTGAAGAAGAGAAGTTTGTTCGTGGGGATAACACAGACGACGAAGCAGTCTCAGATATATTTAAATTGAAAGATAGAGGAAAAAGAAATCTTGCGTTACGTTATGAATTCACATTTCAATTGAAGCGGTTAATGAAAAATAAAAAATTGCCTTGGAAACGTTATCAATTTGGTCCTGTGTTTAGAGATGAACCTGTGAGCAAAAACCGCTTACGCCAATTTACCCAGGCAGATATAGATATTGTAGGTATCTCAGAGGAAGTCCCAGCACGAGAAGAATCTGAAGTGTTAGCAGTTGTAAACAAAGTGTTAAAAGAAATGGGCATCAAACCAGAAATTTGGATAAACAATCGTGCATTACTTAACGAAATTCTTGAGTTTGAGAATGTTAAGGAAAAAGATAGGGAACAAGTTCTTAGAGAGATAGATAAGTATGATAAGCTTTCAGAGAAAGAGGTTTGGAAAAATTTGAAAAAATACAATGCTGAAAAGTTTTTGGATGATATGAGAAAAGGCGAAGAATTCTTTAAACAATTTGAATCTTATAAACGAGTTTTGGAATTGATAGATTATTGTAAGCAGTATGGTTTTAGAGTTAAATTCAGTCCTACTGTTGTTCGTGGTTTAAGTTATTACAATGGAAGTGTTTTTGAAATAAAGGCTAAAGGCATTAAAGATACGATTGTTGCAGGAGGTAGCTATAAATTTAATGGAAAACAATGCACAGGGTTATCTTTTGGTTTGGAACGTTTATCCGAAGTTGTCAACTTCAAAGAAGGGAAAGAAAAAACACTTATTATATCTTTAAACCAAGATAACAAAGCAATAAGACTTTCACAGAAACTTAGAGAGAAAGACATTAGGACAAATCTTTATTATGGCAAACCAAGCAAAGCTTTGGATTATGCTAATGCTTATGGGTATAGTAAAGTGATTTTTTTAGGTGATGAAGAAGTTAATAAAAATAAGTATAAAGTTAAAGACATGAAAACGGGAAAAGAAAAGTTTGTTGGGTTTTGATTGTTATATTGAAATTAAAATGAATGGGCAAATGAAAATATACTCTGATGAGGAAGGGGATTTCCTGGAGATATTTGTAAGAAAAGGTGTACCAAATTATGGGGAAGAAATTGCTCCGGGAATAACAGTTTTCAAAGATGAAGATACTGACGAGGTTATTGGAATAGGTATATTAAACTTTAGGAAAAAGGCAAAAAATTTGGATGAAATAGAGTTTAGCCTTCCATTTGAGATAAAATTTTCTGGTCTGAAAGTTTAAGGTTAAAGATATGAAAACTGGGGAAGGAAAAGAGTATTTCTTTGTGAAATTTACACCAAAAAGATGTTCCAATAATTATTAATTAACTCAGAAGCCATATGTTGGACTAAACTAAAGTAATTCTCTGTTTTTGCTTCCTTAATAGGACTATTATCTGCTTTTTCTAAAGCGTCAAGATATTGTTTTCTGAATTTTTTTCTGATTATTAAAGGAGGATAATTATTCTTTATAAGAATGTAATTTAGTAACATTCTGCCGGTCCTTCCATTTCCATCGTAAAAAGGATGGATTTTTTCAAACTTGTGGTGAAACAGGGTTGCCAAAACCAAAGGATGAAATTTACTTTTATTTTTGCTATACCACTCTAAAAGAAGATTTATATCTGTTATAACATACTTTGCTGGACTTGCCTTGAACTTAGCCCTTAAAATTCTTACATCTGACTTTCTAAAACCTATTCTATTATCAATATTTTTCATCAATTTTTCATGAATATCTATAATAAAACTTTTGTCAATTTCTTTTTTTGAACTTAAAATTTTATAGAAGACGTTTTCCGTATTTTTCAAATCATGAATTTCCTTTAAGGTCCTGTTTTTTGGAGTTAAACCTTCTTCAAGCAAATTTTTAGCTTCTTTCAAAGTAATTGTATTTCCTTCAATAGAAGTAGTATTATAGGCAAACTCAATTAAAAAATATTTGAATAAATCTTTTTTTGTTAACTCGTGTTCCCTACCAAATTTTTTTGTGAAATGCTCTTTGCAGGCTTCTACTTCCAGAAGTTTTTTATCTAAAAATTTATCTTTTTTCAACTTTAATTTAGCCACTTTCTCCAAATAGTAATTGGAATCAAGAAAAGATTTGATTGTGCGATAAGTTTTCCTTATTTCTTTTTTATATTTTTTAGAATTTTCAATATTTTTTTTTACCTCATTAAGATTGCTTCCAAGATAAGCCAGGTCTTTTACAACTATTTTATCTCCTTTTCTAACTGATGCCCTTAGATAATAATAGGGTTTTTTTCCAATTGTTTTCTTATAAATATAAACCATAAAATATCTAGGAATAGGTGCTTTATAAAGCTTACCCTTTACAAATACTTTTTGTAATGTAAGGGGTAAGTGTTACACTAAAGTGGTTTTCATCGACGAGAAAGAGGTTAATCTTTTAAAACAAGGAAAGGTTAAAGTAAAAGATATGGCTTCAGGGAAGGAGAAGTTTGTTGGGTTTTGAGGATTTATTCGTAATTTAAATATCCTCTTGCATTTTCTTCTTCTCTTCTTGTCGGGCATCCTTCCAGATATCCTTCTGCCAATATTCTGAATCTTTCAAAAAATTCCTCATCATTTCCTTGTCTTCCCCTAAATTGTTGTTTTATGGTTTTATATCTAGGAATTCCTTCGGAATCTTCATCTAAAGACAAGTGAAAAACTTTCCCTCCAGCCTGAAAATCAATTAGTGTTAGATGGTTTAATCCTGATTTGCCCTCGGTTACTTTTCTTTTCCCTTTATAGTGTAATTCAAAAGAACATCCTAATTCTTTAGAAATATACTCTAGCATATGCCTAATACTTTCTCCATGTTGAGGTTCTCTAAGTTCTATTGCGCCTGTCATTGTTTTATCATTCATATCTTTTGGCAGTTTTCTTTATTTATAAGAATTATTATCTTGTAAAATAGTGTTTGATATCACAAATATAAGTTTATTTTAAATTATTGCACTTCGATTTCCATTTTCCAGGCATTTTTTTCTCCAAAAATTCTTTTATTGACAACTTTTAATGGATGGCTGAAAAGCGGACAGTTTAAAACAAAGGTTTCGAATTCTCCCCCTTCGCCAGCAACATGAATTTTGTGGAGGTCATGAACTTTTTTTATATCTTCAATAAATTCTTTATCTATTTCTCTTCCTAACCAGGTTTCATCTAAACCTTCAGAAGCCACTCCTACAATAATTACCTTGAATCCCTCTTTGATAATCTTTTTTAAATACTCTTCTTCGTTTTTGTGCCACAAAGGATTAAGGCATTTCAAGTTTAGTTTATCACAAATATCCTGAATTCTAGAAGCTTGATAATTAGAGTGAAGAGCTCCTGTGACGATGCCTTCAATTTTGTATTTTTCTCTTGTTTTTCTAATCACATTTTCCAAATCCACAAGTTCTTTTTCTTTAATGCCTTCGGTTTTTTCAACGATTAATGGTAGAGACATAGCTTTGGCCTGAAGTTTTGTTTGATTGATTGAAGGGGTATGAAACATGTAACTATCAGGATTTTTTGAATGGAGCGTAATTAAACACATAAGTTTGTGGCCTTCTTTTTTCTCTAGCCAAGCTGCCATGTTTGAATCTTTTCCGCCAGAGTAAAGCACAGCAAGTTTCATGAAACAATATTATTTATGGGATATATAAATCTTTAAAAAATTCTTTATCTTAACCTATTTTATGGGTGAGAGTGGGAGAGATGTTGAAGAGGGTAGACTTTCCAGAAAAATTGGTTTGTTAAGTACTTATGAGATATTGAAAATTGAGAGTATGCTTGGAATTAATGGAAGACCCAGAATATCTTTTGTTGATTTAATGAATGGGAAGAAATTAGATTCTGTCTTTTATGAACATTATTCTCTATCTGAATTAAGAGCTTTTAACGATGCCCTGGAAGGTTATTTGGAAGAGGTGAGAGATATCTTTGACTAAAGATTTTTAAATCTTATATAAGATATTATATTCTATGTCAAATGAATGGGCCAAATATCAGCAAAGATTAGACTTCGTTAGAGCGTATGCTTATGCAACTAATGACATTAGCCTCAGGGATTCCCAGTTAAGATTATTTAATCTTGACCCTAGAGAAGATTTTCTAACAGAAGATTTTTTAGATAGATACACTCCGGAATATGAAGATAATCGCTTAAGAAGGAGAATATGTGCGCTCACAAGATTTTTAGAAGAGGTGGGTGAATGGGACACTTTCAAAAAAGAGTTTTCCGGAAAAAACTAATCAAACAAAGCGCCTAAAGGATTTTCAAAATCCTTATTAATTTCTTCTAAGCGTTGACGTTTTTCATCATCCAACTCGGAGACTTTTTCATCTATTTTTTCTCTGAGGTCTGCATATGGGTCTGGGTTGTGTTTAAAATATGTATGTCTTAGCCATATATGAAAATCAACAAGATGTGTTTCTTGTTCCAACCAAATCTTTTTTTGATGGTCTAGATGTAGTAAGGGGGAGAATGAGATAATCTGTTCGTCTTTATCCTTTCCTGCAAATTCTTTAAAAGAGACTCTTTTTTTATCGCTTTCTAATAGGCTGGATTTTAGCTTTTCAAAAATTTCTTTTATAACATCTTTTATGTTTCGGGTTTTTTTAGGTAATGAAATAGAAGATTCTCTAAGAGCGTTCTTTTTTAGAATTTCTTTCTTTATTCTTCTGTTTTCTGTTGTTATTGCTTTGTTTAAAGAAGACATAAGCTCCTTTAATGTAACTTTTTTGAAACGAGGCATTGGGCTTCTAGGAACAATTTTTGGAATTTCTTCATCGAGTTCAATGTGTTCCATTTCATATTTTTGTGATTCATCTTTTTTGCCAAAGAGAATATCATCAATGCTTTTTATATGGTCGTTAAGGAGAATCTCTGTTTTGATTCTTAAAAGCAAAGCTGCAGCGTAAAGAACCTTGCTCGAGACAAAAAAGTCCGATTCTTCTAATTCTTGAATTCGGAGGAGGAATTTTTCGGTTAAAAAAACGAGATCAATATCCCAAGGGTCTAATTGTTCTGTGTTAATTAAATCGTAAATGATTTCTTGCCATCCAATCTCACGATTGAAGAGAATGTCATGAACTTGTTCTTGATTAACCTTTTTTATTTCTTTTTCAACTTCTTCTTGAGTCAAATCTCTGCTAGTACCTATTTCTAAACCCTCTTTTTCCATTACATGTTTTATATCAATAATCCTTATAAATATGTTGAAACTTATTTTTGACATGAGTATTGTTCCAGATTCGATGCCAGGAGATGTAGAAAGAGTTCTCTGGTATCTGTTGTATGAAACGCATTCTGAACTTGAAGGAAATTTTCTCTGAAATAGTTGGGGAAGATGAAGAATTAGAAACTGTTCACAGAGATGAAAATTGGTGACATTTAGATAAGAGACAATATTCCGAGGGTTATAATGTTTATTGTGGAGAAAGTAGCCATCATTTTGAAAGATTTATAGGAATGATGAGTTGAATGATAATTATGGAAAAATATTTAACTTTCAGATACCTTATAAAAACATGAGTTTTGACCTTCAAAGACTTTATACTATGTGTGTGGGAAAATGGAGAGATGTCCCATTTAATTTAAGAAGAGATTTTGATGATTTAAAAGATTTAAAAGGATTTATTAGGAGCGAGATGGGTATCTTTTCAGAAATTTTGGAACTAGGAGTAAACGATAGATATGTTGAGTTAGTTATTAATAATGAGAGTAGAAGGGACAGAGATAAAGTAAGAATAGGATATGTTGACAACAGGTGCCAATACATTAAATTAGGAAGACCTTTGATAGAAGAAGATTTATCCGTTGTGAGAGTTTCGTTTTTGTGTGAGAATTGCAGAGAAAATTTGCAAACAATCTTCTTGTAGTGCCTAACTACTTAATCATCTCTTTAATTGTAGTGCCTAAATCCGTAGGAACTTTAAAGTAGGGTTGTACCACTTTATACTGATTATGGGCTGTCATTTTTAAGAAGTAACATTAACGAAAGATTTATATACCTAATATGTCTCATATAAACATCACCTCTTTTTTCCCAGGAGAGGCGTCAAGTCATACTATTTGCTAGGCTTGAAATCTCTCCTAGGGTTATAATCATCCAAGAACCGGAAATGGAGGAGAGAACTTGATTGAAACTGCTCCTAGGTTTATAATATTTTAGATAAATTTTTAAAGATTAAGCCAATATAATTGATATGGAAATTGATTCAAATATTCTACGCAAAGACATGACTCAGATAAAAAGGGATTTGGAATTAATAAAGAATGTTTTATTTTCAGAAGGCGAGTTCACTGACTGGGCAAAAAAGGAATTAGATGTAGCAAGAAAAACTCCTGAAGACGAATATATCTCAATGGATGAAATTGAGAAAGAATTCTTGTAAAATGTTTAGGGTCAAATGGCATCCAAACACAAGGAAGTTTTTAAGAAAACAACAAAAAGATGTTTCGAAAAGGATTGTTAATAAAATTAAGTCCATTAATGAAAAACCATTTAGATTTCTTGAGCACTATGAGGGTAAAGGTTATAAATTGAGAATTGGAGATTATAGGGCATTAATTGATGTGGATACTAAAAGAAAAATTCTTTTTATTAGGGTTTTAGATAAAACCTTTAAACTCCTAAAAACCAAAAATGGAGGAGAGAACTTGATTGAAACTGCTCCTAGGTTTTAAAAATAATTCAGAAAAACTTTCCAAAGATCAATCCAGCAATGGTTGAATAAATAATAACTAATAAAATATACATTGCTGTCTTTTTATTGCCTAAAACCTTTCTTACCACTAACATATTTGGAAGGCTTAAAGAAGGTCCTGCAAGAAGCAAGGCAAGCGCAGGCCCTGAATCCATGCCTTTAGCAATCAAAGCTTGTAGTATTGGGATTTCTGTTAAAGTTGAAAAGTACATGAATGCTCCAAACACGGAAGCGATAATATTCCCTAAAAGGGTGTTTTGTCCAACTAAACTATAAATTAATTTTTCTGGAAGTAAAGGCATTATAAATCCTGCAATGAAAACTCCTATGAACAATAAAGGCAAAAGTAGTTTAGAAAAACTCCATGTTTCTTGCAGCCATTCTTTAGTGTTTTCTTTATGAAATTTAAAAACGACTAGCAAAACAACTCCTATCGCAAAAGAGAACATTAGGATATATTTTACCAAGGGGTTTATTTGTAAACCATTAACCACTAAGACGGCAACCATTAAACCAAAAAATGTGAGGATGATTTTTTTAGACATTTTAGTATCTTTGCTTTCTTGCATAATAAATTTCCCTTCTCCAATCTTTTCTTTAAAAATCAATGCCATAGTTAACCCAACAATTATAGATAAGAATATTGCAAAAAAGATTCTTGCTAAACCAATCTCATAACCCAAAACAGACATTGTCAAGAAAATTGCAGCAATGTTAATTGCAGGTCCTGCAAATAAGAAAGTTATAGCAGGCCCTAAACCAGCACCTCTTTTTCGTATGCCTGCAAATAAAGGAAGAATTGTGCAAGAGCAAACAGCTAAGATTCCTCCAGAAACAGAAGCAATAGAATATGAAATGGTTTTTTTAGATTTGTGTCCAAGATACTTCAAAATAGCTTCTTTTTTAACAAAGACAGCTATTGCTCCGGCAATGAACAACGCAGGAACCAAACAAGTTAAGACATGTTCTCTGGCATATTCATGAAGCAAATCAAAAGCAGATAAAATCGAAGTCTTAAACCAATCACTGCCTGAAGGAACAAAATATAAAATTACAAACACCAAAACTATCCAAAAGAACATATTCCAATCTT
>CAZHCJ010000017.1:0-7492 GCA_964530945.1 Candidatus Woesearchaeota archaeon
CTTGGATGCCTCTGGTGAGCAGTTGTCAAATGGCAGGCTGCATAGCTACGCATTGAATGGATAAGAGCTGAACGCATCTAAGCTCGAAGCCATCCGCAAAACGAGACAATAAAGGCCGTTATATAAGATAACGTTGATAGATTTGGAGTGTAAGATTCGAGGTTCGCCGAGAATTTCAGCTCACAAATACTAAAAGCCTCATTTTAAATGTGCTTCCAAGGGTTTCTGTTACTTATTTCAATGATTGAAAATAGAATTCTAACATGTATGTTCTAAAACATGTTTTCCAAGAGGTATGTTATAACACTTATTTTAAAAAATATATTTTGGATTGCTATCAACGAACCCTTCGAGCATCTCTCTAAGCCCCGAACCTTTTCTTAGTTGCCTTATTACGACTCTGCCACTGATTTCTCTCACATGATAATGGGCGCCATTGCACCTTGCAATTGGAGATTTTTCACTCAATTCTCCTGGAACCATTTCCCAGGTCAATTTTCCTATGACAATATTGGGTTCAACTAAATATTTCCTACCTTCAGTTGCTAAATAATCTTTAAAATTTAGGGCAACACCTCTTGCCAAAGCATTAAAATAGTCAGAATTTGCGTCAGAATTTTCCCTTGGATAAACTGCCTCTGGTTTTCCATCATGACCTTCTTCCTTAAACTTAACTGTGTTTCTTCTTGCCATAGTTAAAATTGGAGATGGAGTTGTTTAAAAGTCTTTCTCTAAAATTCTTTTTTGATTCCAACAATACTTGAAAACTGATTTTATTTAGATTTGTTATGGGTGGCGGAAGTGGAGATGCCCAACCTGAAACACATTTGTTTGTGGGTAATTCTGGATCAGAAAACAGAAAAAAAGTGAAAAGAAAATTGGTCTCTTTGTTTAAAAGAGAATATGGGTTTGAGAGAACTCTTTCATGGGCTTTGGTTTCTCCAGAAAAAGGGGTTAAGGTGAGAGTTAGAAATTATAATGCGGACCATATAAGTCCCCTGGGAAAATCTCAATTAGAAGCGAGCGTTACTGGACCTCCTTCCGAAACGCTCAGTAAAACAATGGAAATTTTAGAAGATTTCTTCTCCAGAAAATATCACGATTATTCTTGGAAAATGATTTTTTAATCTATTTAATCCGATTCAAAAAGCTTAAAAACCTTAATTTTGTATTATTTTTGTAAGTTGGACAGTTAACTTCGGGATTTGGGCATTAACTTGTCATATATTGAAAAACATTAGCAATATAGGATTCTGAGGAAGGTCCGGCCACCAATTAAAGGTTATCTTTTGAAAGGAAGATTGTCGTGAGGCAAGGCTCTGTCCTAAAAAATCTTCAGATTTTTGGGGCGCCAAAACAATTCGTTTTGGGCTGTTACAGAAACGCCACAGTCGTTTCCGAGCAATGAAACTTTGTGTGGAGCAAAGAAGAAATGGATTTGATGAAACGAACATCCTAACCGGTGCAACCTCTTGGAGGGCTAAGTGGAATGTTAACATGTTCCGTTTGTTTTCGAACAAGGAACAACAGAAGCTGGCCTATGTCTAACTTACTCTTTTTATCATAAAAAAATTTAAATAAAACTCTTATTTCAGTTTGTAATGAATCACAGATATCTTGAGCTTGTTGAAGCAATTAAAACCCATAATGCGCGCGGTAGCGTTGACACTGCAGATGCTCTCATGAAAGAAGTGATAAGGTATGAGATGCACGTACCTAGAGAGAGGAGGAGAAGCTTGGCAGAGCAAAACGGTGCGGATTTGGCTTCTTTGGCAAGAGCCTTGTATGCAGAACAATATAATGGCATGTTTTTGAGAAGATAATTTACAAACATTTTTCAATCTTCATTATTTTTGTAATTTATGAAAAAAGAGCATGTTCTTCTTGTCCTATTCTTAATTATATTCATTGCAACAATTCTCCTAATAAATAACAATCAAAATAATGGGGTTTGTATTGAAAATAAAAAATGTTTCTCTGTTACTTTGGCAGAAACATTGAAGGAAAAACAAATCGGATTAAGTGAAACCCGTGTCCTTTTGGAAGATGAAGGTATGTTCTTTGTTTATTCTAATCCTACGCAAGCGAGTTTTTGGATGAAAGAAATGAATTTTTCAATAGATATCATTTGGATTGATGAAAACTTGGAAATAATAGGTGTTGAAAAAAATTTAGAACCGTGTCAAAATGAAAAAGTTTGCAAAGTTTTTTACTCGCCACAAGAGATACTTTATATTTTAGAGATAAATTCAGGACTTTCAGAAGATTATGATTTTGAATTAGGAGACAGAATCTTTTTTTGGTAAAGGTAAATTTAGTCTTTGTGCAAGTTTCTCTAGATTTTCTGTGTCTTTTCCTAAAAGTTCTATGTCTCCTTTTCCTTGAAATTTTTTCTCAACTACCAAAATTCCTTCATCGAAAAAGTATTCTTCTCTTGGAGGACATGTTTTTTCCTCTTTCTTAATCCTATAATTCATTGCATAAACAAAAGCGCATGCTCTTTCACGCTCTGAGATAAAAACACTTCCTTTAGAACACTCTTCATCAACAGTGTATTTAACTCTTCTATATACCAAATCAGAATCTCCCATAGAAAATCAACTCTTTTAGGTTTAAAAAAATTATTACGCTAATCAACAACTTTAAAAAACTCTTAATTCTTTGATATTTTAAGGGCAGGTAGCTCAGTGGGAGAGCACATGACTGAAGCTCATGGCGTCGAGGGTTCGATTCCCTCTCTGCCCATTTAAAAATGGTGATCGATGCAATAACAATAATTATCTCTTTTCTTTTGGGATATGGCGTAGACAATATTTGGGTAAGGATTAGTAAGAAACTTCCTGAAAAAAAAAGAGGAAAGATATTTCAAAACAATCATAAAAAGGTTTAGAATACATCACAATATATTTGGTTACGGAATAATAATCTTAGGTTTCTTCTACTTTACAACAATCTTAGTTCCGTTTGGAATTGGGATGATTGTGGGACATAGAGTAAGAGATGAATTATTTTGGTTTGTAGGGATGGCTCAAAAAGATGCAAAAGAACTCAAGGCACAAGGAAAAGAAGGAAAAAAATTAAGAAAAAAACAAATAATGCTGAAAAGAAGAATCCAAAATGATTTAAAGGATTAGTAAGAAACTTTCAAGTAATTCAAAAAGATTTATAAAATAAAAAATCTTAAGTTAAGCATAATAAAAGAGGGAAAATGGTAAAAAACATTGATAAAACGTCTGTAAGCTATATCTTAGGAATCCTTAGCATAGTATTTGCGTTCTTCACACCGTTCGCCGGATTGATTCTAGGGATAGTAGGTTTGGTCCAGGGTAAAAAAGAAAAATCAAAAAAGAGCAAAAAATTGAATATCATAGGAATTGTGATAAGCATCATAATGATTATCATTTCAGTAGTCCTTTTCCTTTACTCTTTATCACAAGGGATTAACTCAGGGTTTCCTGTAATTTAATTAACATGACAATAAATTCAAAAAAAGCTGCGATGGAAATGTCTGTTGGAACCATAGTGACCATTGTCCTACTTGTGACCGTGTTGGTTCTTGGACTCGTGTTAGTTAGAAATATATTTGATACCGGGAGTGATGCAGTGGACCAAATAGATGCCGCTCTTCAAAATGAAATTAATGAATTGTTTGCTGAGGATGAAGGGAGGCTGATTATTTTTCCTGCTTCAAGAGAGATAACTTTAGATAGGGGAGATACTCCAAAAGGGTTTGCATTTTCTGTCAGGAATAGTGAATCCTTAGCAAGTGATGCGACATTTGATTATGATGTTTATGCTGATGATGTCTCGAATTGTCAAGATACCATCTCGCAAGGACAAGCAACAGAACTTTTACTTGCACGTGAAGGAGAATTTTACCTTGGGAGAGGACAAACTTTAGAGATACCTCGATTAGTAAGATTTGATATTCCTGAAGACGCGCCTTTATGTACAATAGTCTATAATATAGAAATTAATAGAAATAATGCCCCATATTCTAGCGCTCAAATCTTTGTTACAATAGAATAAGTATTTTTTTAAATTAACTTTTCTTAAACGTTTTATGGATAAGAAAAAAATTAGGCTTTATAACACTCTTAAAAAGAAAAAAGAAATCTTTAAACCGCTAAAGAAAAATTCTGTTGGAATTTACACTTGTGGACCTACTGTTTATTGGTATCAACACATCGGGAATTTGAGGAGTTATGTCAATTGGGATGTCTTAAAGAAGGTCTTAGAACTTAACGAATTCGAGGTAAAACACGTTATGAATGTTACGGATGTAGGACACCTAACTTCTGATAGAGATACAGGAGAAGATAAAATGGAGCGTGCCGCAAAAAAAGAGGGTAAGACTCCTAAGGAAATTTCAGAATATTATCTCAATGTTTTTAAGAAAGATTTGAACAAATTGAACATTTCTTTGCCTGATAAATGGCCAAAAGCAACAGAGCATATTGGAGAACAAGTTCAAATGATTAAAATGCTTGAAAAAAAAGGTTACACTTATGAAACAGATGATGGGATTTACTTTGACACTAGCAAACTAAAAGATTATGGTAAACTCGCAAATCTTAAAAAGGAAAATTTAGAAGCGGGTAAACGCGTTGATATTAAAGGCAAGAAACAGAAAACAGATTTTGCATTATGGAAGTTCTCTTCAAAAAAAGATAAGAGATTGCAAGAATGGGATTCTCCTTGGGGTGTTGGCTTTCCAGGATGGCATATTGAGTGTAGTGCCATGTCAGTTAAATATTTAGGAAAGCAATTTGATATACATACAGGAGGTCAGGAACATATTCCGGTACATCACACAAATGAAATCGCACAAAGCGAAGCGGCGTTTGGAAAAAAACCCTGGGTGAGATACTGGTTACACAGTGCTTGGTTACTTTCAAAAGGAGAAAAAGTCAGTAAAAGCAAAGGAGGACTTTTTACACTTTCTGAATTGGAAGAAAAAGGTTACTCTGCATCAGATTTGCGTTACTTTTTCTTTTCTGCCCATTATAGAAAGCCTTTAAATTTTACCCTTAAAGCACTAGACAATTCTAAGAATTCTCTTTCTAGATTAAAGGAGATTATCTTTAAACTTGACAAAAAACAAAAAAAGAACGAGAAAAATATTAAAGCTGCAAAAAAACAATTCTTGAGATTCATAAATGATGATTTAAACGTTCCTCGTGCATTGAGCTACATGTGGGAAATCTTACGTGATAATCGCCTAAATGATTCTGAAAAATATGACTTAGTTCTTTGGTTTGACCAAGTTTTTAGTTTAGATTTAAGTAAGAAAATAAAAATAAAAATTCCAAAAGAGATTAAAGAACTTGCAGAAAAACGTAAACGAGCAAGAATGGAAAAAAATTGGAAAAAATCAGATGAGATTAGAGAAAAGATTAAAAAGCTTGGTTTCGTTTTGGAAGATAGTGAAAGAGGATATCGTTTAAAAAAGGGTGAATAATTTCCCCAAGTAGATAACTAATTTTTAAAAAATGGTAAAAAAGAAGGTGAATAAGAGAACTAAATCTAAGGAAAAAGTTTCTAGAAAGAAGCGCAAGAAAAAAGAGATTTATGACTTTATTGATTTGAATCATAAACCTCGTGATGAACTTGTTTCTTTGATAAAAATCAAACCAAAGAGCAGAAAACATTTTAGAAAAGCTGCAAATACCGTAGCTTTGGAAAGTAGCGTCGGAACTTGGGAAAAAACGGATAAAGATAGAGAATATGTCCATCGGCTTAGGGCTAAAGTTTTTTCAATCCAAGGAGATTGGATAAAAGTTGCATATCCTAAAGAGCTTTTCGAGCCAGGAAACGTTCCGAACATTTTGGCAAGCATTGCAGGGAATATTTTGGGAATGAAAGCAGTAAAGTCAATAAGGTTAGAAGATGTTAGCTTCCCTAAATCTATGTTAAAAAGTTTCAAGGGACCAAAATACGGTATAAGTGGTGTAAGAAAAATGATGAAGGTAAAGAAAAGGCCGTTGGTAGGAACAATAATAAAACCTAAACTCGGACTCATTACAAAGCATCACGCACAATCTGCTTATGAATCTTGGATTGGCGGATGTGACGTAGTCAAAGATGATGAGAATTTAAGTTCTCAAAAATTTAACACATTTGAAAGGCGTTTGTCAAAAACTCTTGAAATGGCGGACAAAGCTCAAAGTGAAACGGGGGAGCGTAAAGGATATATGATAAATGTTACTGCCGAAACAGAAGAAATGATTCGTCGTGCGCAACTCGCTCAAGATATGGGCAGCAAGTATATCATGACAGATATTGTTACAACGGGTTGGGCTGCACTACAAACCCTCAGGAGCCAAAACTTCAAAATGGCGATTCATGCACATAGGGCAATGCATGCTGCAATGGATAGAAACCCGGATCAAGGGGTTAGCATGATGGTTATCGCCGACTTTGCTAGACTTATTGGGGTAGACCAAATACATATTGGAACAGGGATAGGCAAACTTGAAGGCGATATAAAAACAATCAAAGAACTTAAAGAAGACATAGAACAAACAAAGGTTAAGGGTACAAAAAAACGTTTAGAACAAAAATGGCATAAAATCAAACCCACTCTGGGAGTTTCTTCAGGAGGATTACATCCGGGGCATGTTCCGTTTTTAATGAAGAACCTTGGGAATGACCTCGTGATTCAGGCCGGTGGTGGCGTACATGGACATCCTCACGGAACGATTGCAGGAGCTCGTGCGTTAAGACAGGCCGTTGACGCGATGATGAGAGGAGAAACACTCAAGGAATATGCAAAAAGCCATGTTGAATTAAAAACTGCTTTAGAACATTGGAAGAGTATAAAGTGGTAGATGGAAGTGGTAAAAAACACGAAATACAGAAAAGCTGTTTTCATTGTTGTTTATTCTATTGACAAAGATTGTAAAGTCGATTATCTTTTGCTTAAAAGAAAACTACATTGGAGAGGGTGGGAGTTTCCTAAAGGCGGTCGAGAAAGATTTGAAACAAAGAGACAGGCCGTTGAAAGAGAATTGTTTGAAGAAACAGGTCTAAAGCCAAAAAGCGTTAAAATGTTTGATTACAAAGGTAGATATTATTACAAAAGAAAACTTCAGGACAGGCCAGGAATTAAAGGTCAAACTTTCCAATTGTTTGCAGTTGAAGTTGAAAAGCCAAAAAATAGCAAGATAAAAATTGATAAAAAAGAACATTCTGATTTTAAGTGGCTACCATTCGACAAGGCATATAAACTTCTGACTTGGCCTAATCAAAAGAAATCTTTGAAACTTGTTAATAATTGGTTAAAAGGAAAAAGTTAATCCTTATTTTAACCCGGACCTTTTTGATTGTCTAATTCATCCTCTCCTAATCTTCAAATTCGGCGCGAGTGCCTTCGGCACTAACAACAACCACCCGACCACCGCCATAAGAATACTCAAGCCGGCCAATGCCCGAATCCCAAACCGGGCCGCCGAGATAATCCCTGGAAAGACCATCACTTCGAGTATAAAGA
>CAZHCJ010000018.1:0-5814 GCA_964530945.1 Candidatus Woesearchaeota archaeon
AACATACTATTATTTTTGTTTTTTAAGTTTAAATACTTTGTGTTTTCCGACGACAAAATACGCTAAAACAAATAAAAAGTGAAAAAGAAAAGAGATACCTAAATACCTTAAAAAACACTTAAAAAACACCTCCAAACAGCCAAACAAACAGCGAAAACAGCCTGTTTGGACAGCCACAAACAGCTGTTTGTTTTTTGGACAGCCAACAAACATCGACGACAAAATTTCCAAAAAGGGTATAAACACCTCAAA
Organism: Candidatus Woesearchaeota archaeon; assembly: GCA_964530945.1. GTDB lineage: Archaea > Nanobdellota > Nanobdellia > Pacearchaeales > GW2011-AR1 > ASMP01. The sequence goes on from CAZHCJ010000018.1 coordinate 253, forward strand.
AAAGGTATCTCTCCACAAAAAACAAAAAAAGATATAACAAAGGTTACCTTAGTTCACAAATCCCTCTTGCCTCTAAATAGATAACAAAAAATTTACCGCAAAAATTTATATATTTAGGACCTTTTTCCCATAACATGAAGGCAAAAATAAAAAGATCAATAAGAGAAACAAATCGTTTCAAGAGAGAATTTCGTAGAGAAATAAGACTTTTAATTATCATCACCTTAGGCTTCACAATTGCTTTCACATGGCGCCAAACGATTTTTGACGCCTCACAATTAATCGTCAATTTTTTTCTTCACATCGATAATTCCACTTCTTTGAGTATTTTAGCATCACTGTTCATAACTCTCTTAAGTATATTGATAGTATATTTGACGTCTCATTTATTAAAAGACCAACCTAGAGAGTATTAACAAAGCTAACCTAAGTGAACAACACTTAGGTTAGAAAAACAGAACGCTTATAAAAATAAGCGTATTATTATTAAGCATGGATTACAAGAAAAATCAACAAGAAATAAGGACTGTGGGCACGAACATGTTGACTCCAGGAAAAGCGTATATGACGCCTGAAGGACGCGTCTTCATGTATTCTGAAGAAGAAGGTAAGGGAGTGAGAGAGTATGCTGACAATGGAAAAATAACCTTTCAAAATACAAAGATACCTGAACAAGTACATCCTTTGACACTAGAAGAACTGGATGAAGAAGTAGGCATATCGAGAAACACAACTCAAAGATTGATTGAGGCAAGGAGAACAACCTTGGAGACATTAACCCAAGAAAAAATAAAATAACAAAGCTAACCTAAGTTCACATAACATTCATGGCAACAACACTAATGATCGGCTATGGAATTATTTCACTTATTTTTGGAGTTTTAGTTTTAGCATTTCCAAAGTTCTTAAGATATTTTGTAGGGGCCTATTTTTTATTGATAGGAATTTTACAATTTTTAGGATAATTTCTGGGTACAATAACCCTCAGAAACAAAAAAATACGCTGAAAACGCGAATTTCATCAAAAAACCCAATTTTATGCGTAAAAAGTTCGCATAAGGGGTATTAACTGAACCCGGTGTTTTTTGGCACTATTCGTCCATCAGATCCATGAGATGATCCATCATTTTGTGCAAGGCAGAGTGTCTTGTCAATCTAACATTTTCGACATCCCATCCTATTTCTTCAGCAATCTCAGAATCTGAGTATTTCTCTCCGTTTTGCAACCTTCCATATGCCATCTCCACAATTCTTCTCTCATCTTGTTCAATATAACCTAAAGCATCATAAAAAAGAGATTCTCGTTTTGCTTCAGAGATTCTTTCTTCAGAATCATACTTCAAAAAACCGAACAATGCCCGCAATCTATTATCCATTTTACTCTGCCTCCGTCCAAGGTTCCATTTCTTCAGAACCTACAGTTTCTTCTAGATAATCATCCAATCTTCCCATTTCTCCTTCAAGGGACGTTTCAACATATTTTCTTGCAGAAAGAACTAAAGGGAAGTATCTTTCACTACTTTCATCAATTAGGGGTTTTCCGGCACGACCTTCCACAGTCAAACGAGTTTCCCTCCCTCTAAAATTTCCCTTTGAAGGCCAGGCGAGGCGAACAGGCGTATTTAAAATACAGGTAGAATAAATTTCTCTCTCTTGATTCCCAGAAATAAATCTCCAATCGGTATTTTCCCCCATTAAGAATCGCATTAATTTTTCTCCTCTATCAGAAATCATTTTAAACAGTCTCCCTTGTTTTTTCTTCCAACCCTATCTTTTCAACAAGCCTGTTAAAGATAATTTTTCTTATAGAAAGATATTTTGCTAAATCTGCCCCATAATATTCTTCAACATCCCTGTCACTTCGCAACCCTGTTTCTTCAATATAGGCTCTATCGTTTTGTGTCATTTTAAATTATTTAATGAATGCGTCTTCAAACTCTTTATTTTCTGCAATGCGCTTTTCTCTTAAGTGTTCTCTTATTGCAGTCCTTAGAGAATTATATTCATTGGTTCCTTCGGCAATCATTCTTATTGAATGGTCATAATCCAAATCATTGTCGTGGTCAGGGTTTTTCTCATATTCTCTTTTTTCGCTTCCCACTTTAACAACCATTCTTTCAGGAATATCTTTATTAAATGCAGGGCGTTTTCTACTCGAGTACTCAATATCCGTTTCTTTATTGGTATCTCTGAGGATATAGCTTGCGCCGGTTTCCGGATCATAAACTTTCATAACATTTTTATTAAATCCTTGAAGAGGATTAGGGGTGAAATCTCCTTCTATGTAAGTAACAAATTTCCCATTAATTTCTTCATCTTTTACAAGAGGCTCTCCCTTCATAAATTCAAGGGCCAATCCTCCAAGTAGGACCGTTCCTGCCGCACCACCAATCAAGATATTTCTTAGATTTGCCATTTTTCTTAAAAAATATTACAAAAGTAAGTTTAAAAACCTTTCTATATATCTGTTACTATAAAGTTACGACATAATCATGGTTTATAATTCAAAAAATCCCAATTATCAATATTAAATAATTAAAGGTTCTAAACTTCATGCCAACCCTTCACAAGCAACCCCGTCGTCATCAGAGTCTAGACGGTGAATGTCTCCAAAACCTAAACTCTTGCAGTAATCATAAGCTTCTTGCGCAGCGCCTTGCGTGTCAAAATCTGTGCATTTGTAAGCGTCTGTATCACAATTAAAATCCCTACTTCCGACGGGTTGAGTTCCACTTAAATCCCTGTTATCGTTGCTGTTGTCAGTGTTAGAGCTTTCTGTTATTATAAAGAACGCCAAGACTCCGAGTATTAAAAGCACAACAATGATTATTGAGATTATTAAGGGTTTCTTCATGAATCATTTAAGAATAAGCATTACTTAAATTTTTTGAGATTGGTTTTTTCAAATTATTTGAATCTTTCCACGATTAAATGTTGTTCAATTAAAAATCCTGAATATACTGTATTTTTGGAAGTGAAGGATATCTTTTATTTAAAGAAGGATGATATTGCACTTCTCCCAAAAAATCTTTTGTCCAATCTTTTCTGTCTGCGGTAATCAATGTAAGTTTTTTATTATTATGTTCTTGTATGCCGGAAGCTAGTGTTTTTACATCTGAAATATTTAGCCTAGATTCACCTAAACTAATAAAGCTATTCAAATGAGAAACAAGTTCTTTATCTATATCATTAATGGGAATAACGAATTCATCAATAAAATCCTGGAGAAATTCATTTATTCTCCTTTCCAGTTCATAAGATATATTCTTCAGATTTTTTAGAAGGCCTGTAGGCATGCCTTTCTTTTGAAATGCCATAAGAAGCTTTGCAATTTTTCTTTTATCTCGCGAAGTCAATTTAGAAGAGTCTTTGGAAGAATATAATACATAAGAATCATCTTCAACTTTTTTAATAAGCTCTTTAAAGATACTTTTTTGTCTGTCTAGCCATTTTGGCAAATCCATATCTTTGATGTAATAACACAATAAAAAAATGTCTTCTCCCTTTTCCCCTAAAAATTTTTTGGACTTCTCTTCAAGCTCTTCGTTGTTTCCCTCTCCAACATAATAAAGAATGATATTCATATCTAAGAAGCACCTCATTCTTCATCAATACCCCCCATCAAAATTTTAAGAATCTTCTTCTCTTCTTCGTCAAGCTCAATTTTTTTCAAAGTTAAAGATTTTTTATAATCAAGCAAATTACCTAGATTGTTTTCAATTTCAAGATAATATGCCTGCGTTTTTGCGTCTTTGACGAATTCAACCAACTCAACAAATTCTTTGCTTATGAAAGGCTTTATATCTTGAAAGAAGAACCCAGTAGTCAGGGCTTGCCATATGGAATCAAAAGTTTCTAAAATTTCTTTTAAAAAATTCCTCCTATTTTCTTCATCCTCAAATTCTTTAGAGTTGGAGATCAAATTTATTGCGCCCAAAAAATCATAGTACTTAGAAAATAAAACAGAATATTCTTCCTGTACAGGAAATTCTAATAAAATATCATAAAAAATATCTAAAATTTTCTCAGGGTTACTTGTTTTATTTTTAGAAATAAAATAATTTATTTTATCACTCAATTCAAATATTTTCATATCTGGATGAGTTTCGTACTGCTTCTTTTTTTCTTTCCAAGCAAGATTCGACCTGTTTTTTATTTCTTTATCTATTTCTTTGTCCGATAAACCAATATCACTATACCCGTATATAGAGATTATTTCTTGAGATTTTTCAGGCTCAAAATGAGTAGCCAAGACTTTTCCATAATGAAACCTAACCACAGGAATGCCAAGATTATTTTTTTGTATCAAATCAACAGCAATTTTTTGCAAAGGGGTTTTTGCTATGGGGCCTTCATTTTTTTTATGAATATTCCATCTTTCATTGATTTTTGAAAGCAGATATAATGATTTTTTAAGCTTTTCACTATCTAAAGGAAGCCCGTAAAAAGTAGGATAGTCCGATCGAACGTAATATCTTCCGCTATCCAAAGAAGACATTTCTCTAACATTTCCATCATTTTCCAATTTTTCCAAATAATCTTTAACAGTGGACCAATTGGAACCTATTTTTTCACTAATTTTCTTTATAGAAAGCGGTCCTCTCTTAAGTTGAGAAAGAATTTCTTCTTCAATTTTTTGAGATGTTTTCCTAGTTTGCTTCGCTGCCATAATAAGAATTCACCCATTTTCCTTTCATTATAAAATATAGTGTATAGAGGTTTATAAATATTTGTATATACCCTCTGTTAAATTAGTATATAGGGTAAACCTTATAAAGGTCTTTTGTATAAGTGTTTTATGGTAAGAACAGGAGAAAAACCCGGAAAAGGAACATACACCTGCAAGAGATGTGGCCAGCAAGTTACTCTTGATGATAATACAGATACTCTACCTCCTTGTTCAAAGTGTAATGGAACAGAATTTTATTAGTTGGTCTTTGTTATGACTTGTTTAGATATATAGATTTAATTGTGTAAAAATTTTTCCATGAAATCTTTTGTAATTTCTAAATTTTTTTCGTTGAAAGAATAAGGTCCAAAAATTCCTTTAAAACTATCCTTAAACTGGGGTTTGTTAAGGAAATTTAATTGATTCTTCATAGAATTTTTAAGCTTGTCAAGGCTTCCTCTTTTCAGATGTTTTTTGGTTAATTCAAAATCGCATGGCATCAATGCAACGATATCTCTAATATCAGATAATCTTCCACTATGAAACTTCATTGCAATTAATAATTCTTTTTTTGGAATAAAAAATTCTGTGTTTTCGATTTTTCTTTTTATAGAATGATCTTTTATATAATCTTGTCCCCAAACCGCATCTGTTGCCCTGGATGCAAGACCATTGATTAGTAAATCAATATCTGCTGGAAATTGTTTTATGATTTTCCTAAATCTCTTAAAATTTTCCCCATAAATTAACTCAATTTCCTTTTCATAACTCAAAGTATACCCTTCTTTTTCAAGAATTTTCTCAAACTTTTCCAAGTGCTTTTCACTGATTACAATGTCTAGATCAATTGAAAATCTTTTTTTGTATGTAGAAACAGCATAACCTCCCACAAC
>CAZHCJ010000019.1:0-3140 GCA_964530945.1 Candidatus Woesearchaeota archaeon
ATAATCATTAACTTCTATTAATTTCATTAAATATCTTCGCTAAAATAACAAATGTATTAAAATAAAAGAAATGTATTTTTTTGTAAATAAGACTTTATCAAGAATTATTTGTCGTTAATAACTTAAATAAACCTAGTAAAAAAAGTATCCCTTTGCCTTACAATTCTAACCCTTGAACTTAGCATCAGTAACTCTTTATGTTACAAATGTAACTCCTGAAGTTAGGAAAATAACTCTTGAAGTTACAAATCTAACTTAAGGAGTTACTAACCGTAAGTCCTGATGTTACAAAACCAGTATATGCGTCCGGACAAGCCGGACGCAAAAGGAATACTGTTTAATCTGTTTTTTCGACCGGTACTTCGGCCATCTGAATGCTTAAACTGCGGCGCGGGCGGATGCGAATGCCTTTTCTTTTAATATGGCTGACCACACTGAAATCGGCTTCACTGTCCGCGCCATCGCTGCTGACATGCGGATAAAAAATACATAAGCTACCCAGCTCAACCTTGGCGCCGTCCTTAAGCGCATCGACGATCTCCTCTTCCGGGACCAGCAGCACGCCGTAAATATCGGGCGCGCTCATCGTGGTATGACGGGCTACGGTTTTGGACAGTTTCTTCAAGTTAACGGTTCCGTTGGGGACCACCTGGGACGTAGTACTTTGCCGGCGCGCTGGTATCCTAGGGATTTTTGCGGGCCATGAGTTTGAATCTGATAGCCATAATAAGAATCCTTTCAATTAGTAGTACATGGTTGAGTTATATGATAAGAGACATGGGAGAAAGCGGGAGTTTGGGGAAACATTCATTTTTTAACGGGTTGGGCATAAGCGGCGCGGAACGCATGTAAATACTATACTTAGCCCAAAAAACAGGACGCGTTTCGCGTCCGACTTGATGCCCGGGTTATACGCTATTTTATCATTAATCTATAATAAATCTGAACGGTTGGCAATAAGAAACGTAGGGCATTTCAGAGCACCTACTTATCAAATTACCAACCCGTTTATTAAATGTTATATCGTTCAAATTTAGCACTTTCTGCCCTATGTTTTTTATTGCGTGTTGTGTGGCGTAATTATTCATTATTCAATAGCTTACAGTCATTCATAACTAAAATAAATTGATGAAACAGATGATAAAATAATGAAAACACAAATAAAAAGATGTATAAAAAAAGCATATTTTTCTGCTCTTTTTAAAGCCCTGATATTTTCATAATCCTTCCAAATTATCCTGATTATCATCAGAGCAAAAATTAATGAAACAAAAGCTATCAATGATAATGGATTTAAGGAAGACCTACCTGCAACTGCCAATAATAAAGAGATATAAATTAAAATAATCAAAAGTGTTGTAAGATAGCGACCGGAAACTTTATTTGTGAAATACATCACTGTTGTTTTATATCCTATTTTTTTATCATGGTCTTTATTGATTAGCTCTGTTATCCATACCCACAAACCTGTTGAAACAACAATGGGAAGTGAAGCCAAATAAACTGTACGGGTAATATCTCCAACTTGAACAAGGTAGGCACCGAGTACAGGCAACATACCAAGTCCTACACTAATAACAACTTCGCCATAAAGACGTTGATGAAAACTAAACGGAGGCACTACATAAAGTACACCAACAAAAAATGACGTTATCCCATAGACAATAAATATATAATTAGGAACATTAGCATGAAATTGTAGAATTTTATTAATATAAAATCCAATTAAGACAGCTATAAGTAAACTTAAAATTCCTGAAATGAAAATAGGTTTTCTTTTTATTCTTGAATTGACTTTTTGTGTGAATCCAAAATACAGAAAAGTGAATCCAACATGTCCCAATAAAGTTGCAAGAAGAAATAGTGTCGCTTCGATAAATCTGAATTCAAAGTCAGGTGGATTAAGCCAAAAAGGAAGAGTTGTACCTATCAGGGCAGGAAGTAGAGCAGCAGACCAATATCGTTTGCTAAAAAATTCATAAATTATACTGTTCAGATTTTGCATTACTAACCCAATTTGTTTTTATTCATTGCTATACAGAGTTTCCCCCTATTTTGAAGTCATTGTAAAAATAACATTATCTCCACTCCACATATCTTCCTTGGGCAAAATATCATCTCTAAAACGAATGTTGGTAAACTTGTGTTTTTTCAGAATTGTTTCAATATCATTTCGAGAAAAGAAATGTGTCCAAAATCTGTAAGTTTCAATGTTTTCTTCCCTGTCAATAATATTATGTTGAAATAGGATGACTTTTTCTTGTGGATATAAAAATGATTCAGCTAATGCTAAGTAAGGTGAATCTTTCCAAAATCCAACATTATTAGCTTCCCAAGTCTTTGGTGATGTTTTGTTTTCAAGCTCATTGTCCTTTAAAACATCAAAAATGAATGTCCCACCTTTTATTAACACTCGGTAAACCATTTTCATAAGACGTTCTCTCTCATTTAGTGTCAATACACCGAAATCAGTATAAATCATTACAACCAAGTCATAGTTGTTTGATTCTAAATCTATTTCTAAATAACTTGAATTTATGTATTTAATATCCAGTCTTTTATCTTCTGCAGATTTTTTGGCATACTCAATTGAATTATTTGAAATGTCTATTCCAGTTACATTATGACCAGCTTTAGCAAAGATTTCGGTATATAGGCCCGGGCCACAACCTAAGTCAATTATATTCAGTTTCCCTTTTCCTTTTTGGGTGTTCAATATCCAATTTGCGGTTTTTTCAATGGTTGATTTCTTTCTACTTCCAAGATCAATATCAGGATTCAAGTGAATATCTAACAATTGTTTTGAAATGTGTTCGTCAGTCCACATAAATGCAGTACCCTTTTCGTAGATATTTGGTTTTTTCGTTTTTGAGATAATATCAGGTATATCCATTTTTATTCCTTTCTTACTGTTTTAAATAATGAAGTTTTAGTTTGTTATATGCCTTGTATCCGTTTGGCAAAACGCCCTGCGAGTTTTCAATGCCCTTCACTGTCAAGTTGCAGTTAAGCTTGTTTTAAAAAACGGCCTCTTAAATACTCTGAATCAGCCACATATCGCATTTAGCATATTATTGTGTGTTATTCCTTTTATTTGCATATGAACTAAAAAACAATTGAATTTCAGGCATAAAGTCTAT
>CAZHCJ010000020.1:0-2905 GCA_964530945.1 Candidatus Woesearchaeota archaeon
TTATGAATAGACGCAAACTTGAATATCAAATTGGGTTTAAAAAAGTGATTTAGTGAGTGACATAAGCGAGGTTCTTGAAGAGAGTCTTCCAAACACCACTTATGGAGAACCTAGAAGGATGGCTGAAGAATCTCTCGAAGATTTTGAACGTTCAGGGAACAGAGCTGTTTACCTCAGTATTTTGGGCGTGTGTGTTGAAAAATATTTTAACTGAAGTAACTAGTTCCGATATTTTTTTAAAAAGTTTTAGAAAAAACCTTTAAATTGAACTTAATAACTACTCGAACCTGCTTCTTTCAGAATCATCTTTTTCCCTGGAGAGAGGCTGTTTGTGTATTTTTGCAAAAGAAGGTGTAACAATAACCATGTTTTCACCAAAACCTGCTATGCTTCCGTCGAGAGCATCTGCAGTTTTCTTTATCTTGGAAATCGCCCTTTTCAATTCAATTGAATCTTTTTTTCTCAAGTACTTTATATCAATTATTGCTATAGTATACCCTTCCCTTAATGAATTTAAAATTTCTGTGATATCGTCATAGTTTTTCAAAACAAAAAGTTTAACAAAAACTTTATGGTCTTCTTTTTCCGCACCAAAATCTATCTCCAAATAATCCTCCGAAAACTCGTCTTGAGACATGGGGTCTGAAAATGCTTTTTTTATCTTGTCAAAAACCATAATACACTATACGTGGTGAGATTTATAAAGATTTCGTCAGTGATTCGTATACTTTCGAAAATTTACTAGTTAAACTAAATTTCTTTTCAAAACATCTGCTTTTTCAGAAAGAGTCTTTTCTTGTTTTTCTAAAGAATTCATGCGGAGATTGAGCATTTTTTCTTTGTTTTTCAGACTTTCTAAAACTTTTTTCTTATCTGATTTTATCATCATCTGTCCAACAATCTTAAAAACATCGTCATCTGCTTTTTCAATCTCGCTTAATGCGGAACGCGTTTCACTGAGTTCCATTTGAAAGGCTTGTTTTTGCATCATTGTATTTTGAAGATTTTGTTCTAGAATTTGTAACTCTTGCATTTTTTGGGGGTCTATGCCTTTCGCTGCATTATTCTGAGATTCTTTCTTTTCCATAGATTTGTCTTGGGCCATTTTAAATTGCTTTTACTTTTTTCTTCTTATCTCTAGGTTTGTAAAAGATTTTGCTTCCGCATTTGGGACAAACAAAACGCTTGTCTAAATCTTTGCTTTCAATAGCTTCCGTACATTTGAAACATTTGTATTTAACCATTTTATTATTTGTTTTTCAGATAGTAAGTTCCTGAAGCAAACTTCTTTCCACATTTTTTTCGAGTACATTGCCATATCCCTTTTGAAACTCTTTTAACCCCTAACTTTTCGCAAAAAGGGCATTTCTGCTTTTTTCTCTGTTTTTCTTCTACTTTTACTAAATTGTCTCTTACTTTTTTCCCGTAACGCGAACCAAAACGGCCAGCGAAACGTGTTTTTTTGGATTTTGTTGGCATTTTTTATTCTCGTTTGCTCTTTATATATTAACTTAAAAATGATGGTTTTTAAAGTTTATTGAATGGGGCCAGGCGGATTTGAACCGCCGACGCGAAGTCCCAAACCTCGAAGGATACCAGACTTCCCCATGGCCCCTTATAAATAAAAAACATTAAAATCGTTTATAAAATTATTTCTTTTGAGAATTATTTCTTTTCTTCTCTCGTTTTTTCGGGAGCTTTTGCTTCGCCCTCTTTGCTCTCTCCTTCTTTGACTTCGCCTTCTGCTTCTTCTTCAGTGACCGTAGCCTCTTCTTCCGCAGCTGCTTCTTCTTCAGCCTTTATCTTTAATTCTTCTTGTTTCTTTACTTCCTTAAATTGTGCCTCAAGTTTCTTTGCTTTTTCTGATGAAGTTTCAATACGCTCTTCCGATATTGCTTTATCGAATTTTCCACTCTCCACGTCGACCATTGTTTCCTTTGCGGACTTTCCTTCAACCATAACTCCAAGGCTTACACAACTTCCGATTACTTCTTTAACCGCAGCTTTCAAGTCTTTTGCAATTATATTAGGTAGTTTGTTTTTCGCCACAGAGATTACTTGCTCAATAGAAGCATTTGCTGCCTTGCTTGTTTTTTGCTCACCTGAACCTTTGTCCAAGCCAAGCTCTTTTTTCATCAGCTCTGAGACGGGCGGCGAGAAAACTTCAACACTAATTTCTTTAGTTGCAGTGTCTATATCCACTTCAACAGGAACCTTCATTCCTTTAAATTCACCTGTTGCCTGATTTACTTTTTGAATGATCTGGCCCATGTTAACTCCTAAAGGCCCAATTTTTTGGCTTAAAGCAGGACCGGGTTGCATGCTTCCACCTTCGACTAATAGATTTATTTTCATTTTACGATTGGTTCTTCCTCTCCATCTTCATCTCTCCTTATGACCCTCACATTGTCTATCTTAAGGGTTACTGGCAAAGGAACGACAGCCCCTAAAAGACTAACAACAACTTCTTCTTTTTGTTTATCTACTCGAGTTACTTTTGCTTTTTCCTTTTTAAAATGTTCTGAAATAATTTCCACTATGTCCCCTTCCTCTATAGACACATCTTCAATTGAAGGTTCAACCATGTTCTTTATTTCTTCATATGTGACTGTTTTTCCAATTATCCCTTTAACATACGGAAGATTGAAAACACTTTCTTCGGCGCTGTCCCTGTCTTCAGCTTCGAGAAGAATGTATCCTCTGAGTCCGTGCGGGCGTAAAACCGCATAAGCGTTTAGTTTCTTTTTTCGTATTCTATCAGAAACCATTTCTAATGCCCTGTCTTCTTTATTGGTTGTTACTTTTATTACAAAAATCATTTTCTTTAGTTCCAACTACCTCTTAATATTTTAAGAAGTAGATATGAATATTTAAGAATTTGGGTTTTTAAAGTTTTGTTTTTAGG
>CAZHCJ010000021.1:0-2144 GCA_964530945.1 Candidatus Woesearchaeota archaeon
CTTACTCTACTTAACATTCCCATTAATAAAATTTTCAGATCAATTCTTGGATGATAAGCGGGAGCTCCCGCTCCTTCATATTCTTGATCAAATTTTGTAAAATCTAATGAACTTACAAATTCTTCAACTAAGAAAGAGATGTGATCTTTAGGAATCATCTCTTTAATTGAGGGTGGCAGAAGCCAATTGAATGTGTTGATAAACTAAACTCCTAAGGCTAAAAAATTAGCACAATCTATCTTTTTTTCTTGCCGGTGCATTTCTTTCTCTCTTTTCTTCTTCAACTTTCTTACTGTCTTTAACATGTTTGATAAAGTTGCAACTAAGCCAACGTGCACTTTAGTCATTATTAGTGAATATGCTGGAGTTACTTTTATTTTTAATTTTTCTAGGAATGCAAACACATTTTCCACCACCAATCTCTTGAAATTTTTAATTCCTTTCTCTCGGTTTTGTTTGTCTATTTCTCTGTCTTCTCTTTGTCGTTTGATTGCTCTTCTAGCTACTTTGTGGTTCTTATTCAATGTCGCTACCTTGCTTCTTGCAAGAGGACACTTGTCTTTCATTGGACAGTCTTTTCTGCATTTCCTTATAGGAAATTCAAATGTTAATGCTCCAGAGTTTCTACCTTTTACTGTTATATTATTTATACAGGTTAATTCCTGTTTTTCTTTGTCATACTTAAAATCATATACTGACAATTTTTCAGGATCAAAATCTCTTAATGGTGAATGGAGCAGCACTCCTCTTTTTTCAGCATCAACGTAATTTTGAATAAAACCAAAAGCAGAATCTGCGTCAGCTTCTTTACACTTTGTTCCATTTTTTTCTTGTTTATCTAAAAGAGGGGTTAGATGTTCATCATCCCTGTGAGACATCGATGTCACTTCATACGCTGTTATGAATCCCTCCGGAATAACAGACACTCCTGCTTTGTAACCATATATTACTTTCTCTTTGGTCTTATGACCCAACCCGGCATCCTTATCTACCATACTCTTTTTTGCATGTTCAGTATATTTACGTTGATGTTCATTGTCTTCTTCTTGTTTTACATTATCCTGAAGAATTTCTTCTAGAAGATCAATCTGTTCAGAACTTAAGTTTTTATTGTGGACAATATCAAGAACTTTAAAGCCCCTTTTTGCAGCTTTTTGAAATGCTTTAATTTTATCCCCTTCTTCAGATTTAAACAGAGGCCTGGCTTTAGCATATTGTTCAAGCTTTTCTTTTGTCAACTCAGTTTTACTGAAAATCTCTTCTGTAACATTATTATCTACACTATTACACACCTGACTTATTGACTGGTAAATAAGACAAATTATACTTGGCAAAGCAGCTGCTGCCAATATGGGTACAGTATCAATTGCCTGCCGCCTAAAAGATTTGATTATGCCTTTTGATTTTATCTGCTCAAGAATATGATTAAAAATAGCTTCTACCTTTTCTTCACCAAGCATTTTCTTAAATTTCCAAATTGTAGTAAAATCAAAAGCTTCGTCACCAATTTCTATATCTAAGAAATCTTTTATTTCAAGGTCAAATTTAGCCTTTCTTTCTAATTGTCTGTCGCGCAAACCAAAATATTTTTGTACGAATATCCCTTTTAAAGCAATAACTCCATCAATGCTGTTTCTGCCATTGTCTAAACAATAAAGGTTTTTGATTTCGCCATAAATAAAAGAGAAATCAAACTCTTTTTTAATCATACAAAGATCTGAATCTGAGTCTATTAATTTATCATAAATTTCCTGAGACATTTTTGATAATTTTACTTTATCTCTTTTGTAGAACATCTTACTTCACCCTCTTCACAATTAGATAATTATTGTTTTTAATACTCAAGTCGAGTGTTTCACCTTTTTTTAGCTCCAATGCTGCGCCTATCGCAGCCGGTATATTAAACAGCCATTGCTGCGAATCCTTTCTTTGTATTAACTGAATCTTTGTTTTGTATCCCACATTATCACCTTTTTTAGACTATATGTATATATAGTTCTACTATATAAAGATTTAGTTGCTGGAGAATACACTTCAGATTTTTACTTCAGAAAACACTACAGAAAATCAACACATTCTTTTTACTTTAATCCGAAAACTTTAAATATTCAAGTGGATAAAAAAGGAATAACTTTTTAAGTAAA
>CAZHCJ010000022.1:0-2137 GCA_964530945.1 Candidatus Woesearchaeota archaeon
ACGCAATTCCCCTGATAGCTAAAGCTATCAGTATCCTTGCTTAGCAAATGAAAAATCTCTATAAAATAGCTAAAGCTTACGCGTTGAAGAACGCTGTGGCACATAATGGGAAAGCTCAGGTTGGTAGCGTCATTCCGGGTTTATTCAACGAAGGTTTGAAACGCTCTGATGTTGGGAAACACAGCAAAAAAATAAACGAAATTGTTTCTGAAATTAATTCAATGGAATTAGAAGAACAGAAAAAAGAATTTGAAAAACTTCGTGGGTTGGTCTCAGCAAGACCTGAACGTGAAGGACTTCCTGAGTTGCCTAATGCTCGTAAGGGCAAAGTGGTTATGAGATTTGCGCCAAGTGCATCAGGTCCGATGCATGTAGGACATGCCCTTACTGCAAGCATATCTTTTTTGTTCATTCAAGAATATGAAGGAAAATTTTTTGTGAGAGTGGAAGACACAAATCCAGAAAATATCTATCCAAAGGCATATAAACTTTTGAAAGAAGATTCTGATTGGTTATTCAAAAAGAAAGCGAAATTTGTGATACAATCAGATAATATAAAAATTTATTATCGTTATGCAGAGAAGTTGATTAACAAAAAATCAGCGTATGTTTGCACTTGTAGTTCTGAAAAGTTTAGAGAATTTGCAAAAAAGAAAAAAAAGTGTCCGTGTCGTTCCAAGAGTATTAAAGAAAATCTAAAAGATTGGAAACGTATGCTGGATAAAAAAGGATTTAGACAAGGAGAAGCAATCTTAAGATTTAAAACACCAAGGCCAGGCATGAGCCATAAAAACCCTGCAATGCGAGATTTTCCTTTGGCAAGGATAAATGAAACAGAGCATGAAAAAACAGGTAAAAAATATAGGGTTTGGCCTTTGATGAATCTTGCTGTTGCTGTGGATGACATAGAACAAGGAATGACCCATGTAATACGGGCTAAAGACCATAGAGATAATGCCTTGAGGCAAAAGATGATTTATCAAGCATTAGGTTTGGGTAAACGTTTTCCATGGATCGGTTTTTTAGGAAGAATTCATTTTAAAGATCTCGAACTTTCTACAACAAAATTCAAACAAGGAATAAAAGAAGGCAAGTTCAAAGGTTGGGATGATCCAAAATTACCTACTTTGAAATCTTTAAAAAAACAAGGATACAAACCAGAAGCGTTTTGGAAATTTGCAGAACGCATAGGGTTTAGTGAAAACGATAAAATATTGAACAAGAAAGAGTTCTTCATTTTACTCGATGAATTTAATAAAGATTATTGAAGATAAAAACATTTTTAAATAAGAATTCTCTATATAAGGTATATAAATATTAAAAGGAGGATGATGGAAAATAATAAAGGTTTGTCGGCCGTCGTAACAACGCTGATTATAATTTTACTTGTACTTGTTGCAGTAGGAATTGTTTGGGTTGTTGTTAGAGGAGTGGTCGATTCAGGAGCTGAACAAATCGAATTAAGTTCCCAGTGCCTTGCTATTGATGTGGAAGCCGTTTCTGTTAGTGCTGTTGAAGGAGAAGCAGGAAACTATTCTATTACCATAAGAAGGAATGCGGGTGGTGATGAGATAGGCGGATTAAAGATTGCTGTTTTCAATAGTACGGATAATAGTGGTGTCTTAGATTTCGGAGCTGCACCATCGGAAGGAGAAACAGTTACTCAAACAGTTGATTCAGGAATTACAAATGCAACCAAGATAGAATATACTGTTTTCATAGATAGTGCTTCTGGAAGCGAACAACTTTGTTCACAGACACAAACACACAATATTTAATTTTTTTTAATTCTATTTCTTAATTCTATTTACTTATAGTTTTTTCTAATAGGGGTTAAATTTAAATAATCCTTAACATACTTTGAGACATGACTAAACAAGGTAAATGTCGGCATTGTTAGAAATTTGTTTAGTTGTAACTCTTTTTCTCCAAGGTTAAGTAAGCTTTTTATAAGCGATTTTCTTAATCAATTTAAATTAAATTATGGTGGTTGTAGTTCAGTGGCAGAACGTGCGGTTGTGGTCCGTAAGACCCGAGTTCGATTCTCGGCTTCCACCCTTTTCTTTAGGTTTTTATGAAAAAGAATTATCTTTTTGGATATGGGAGTTTAATCTCCAAGGAAAGTAGAGATAGGACT
>CAZHCJ010000023.1:0-807 GCA_964530945.1 Candidatus Woesearchaeota archaeon
CAAGAGACAACAATCTTAACAGCGGGGCGATGAATTTGTCAAAGGTCGAGGACTCCCCAAATCCACCGCCTGTTTTTTTTAGACCCCACCGAAGAGCATTTTAGGGATTTTTTTCACCGGCCAGGGTCAGATTCGCAATATTTTTCGGCCGGCTGGTTCTTTGGAGCGAGATTCAGGGTTTTCGAGCCTGATTTTTGACGTACCTCTCCTGTTGATAGCAATTTTTCCACAAAAATATTGGTTAATCGTTGCCATTATTATCCTGATGGTGCTGTCTCCAACATGGCTATCCGTTTGCGGGCAGCGATTAAGAGGTTAAAGGATGGGTGGCCTTTGGAGATCCTCAATATGAGCTGACGGGACCGTTTGACCACTCGGCCTGGCAGATTGATGATGGAAAACCGGATGGCTTTCATCCTTTTTTGAGCCATGCATGGTTCCAGTGCCAGCTTTTTCATCATCATATTCAGGTTCAACGCGAGTATCATGATCCACCACCAGGCTGCGTTTCTTCCAAACTCTGCACTTGGCAGTGTTCCGCCGGCAAGGTCGGCTTTCATGATGGAATGTACTTCCTCGCTTTTGCCGCATTTTGCATGAAGCCAGTGAATGATCTCTTCCCCGTCCATATCTGTCTCGGATATGTTGGTCACCATACCGAAAATTTTATAACGTCTGCTGTCCATCTCCATGACTGGAAATGGAAATGATGAGAGCAATCACGATATTTGATGGACACGTTTTCATGCTATGTGGTGGAACTGGGGAGAAGTTACAATAGCTTGACACCCCCCCCAGGGGAAGATG
>CAZHCJ010000023.1:817-1684 GCA_964530945.1 Candidatus Woesearchaeota archaeon
CCGGGCAAAGATTGCTCTGCAAGTGCCTGCCTTTTGGCTATATACCGGTATGAGCCTTTCTTGCTGTGACCAATCTTATTGGGTACAAAGCAAATCTCCGCCCACTCGATTCCGGTCTCGATCCTTATGTTCTCCACCGTTTTATATACCGGATGCCATTCTGTGTCCGGCACCTGAGCCGCTGCCTGTTTAAAACTGTTTGTTACATCACAGCCAATGGCAAATTCTATTCTTCCAAAGCGTTTATCCATGCCCATTTCACAGTACTTCAACAGTTCGTGCTGATACCCGGCAGTGTCCGACCTCAACCGTACTGTCTCAACATTCTCCGGCAGACAGGTCAGGGCTTCTTTGAATACTCTCAACTGCTCATACCCGGCAGGCACATTGCCGTCTCGAAACTCACTGTGCAGAATAATGCCCTGCTCGTCCCACCAGGTGTTGAGCGGTTGATAGGATTTAAAGCCTTTGTAGCAGTATAACGCGTCTCTTTTTTCCGTCTCCACCAGGGTAGCATCCATATCCAACGTAGCTGTATGATGTGGATTGGCTGTGTTCAGTGCCCGGCATAAATCTGCATTTACCTTTGTCAGGCCTCTCAGGTGCTCATTGGGGGCCGGAATAAAACTGCTTTTGGCAAACTGTGCTCTGATTTTTTCCTGCTCATCATTATGAAATCCGGAGAGATACCTGAAAATTGCTGAAGGAGAGGGAACAAACCGTTTCTTTTCTTTACGCCATCTTTTCTCCAGTTCCCGGCGTTCTTTGCGCTTAAGACCGTGCAGTTCCGCTTTGCGCAATATCTCGCAGAAACCTGGATCAGCATTTAAAATCTTCAAATCATCCACACTGGTTCCGCCTGCCAGG
>CAZHCJ010000024.1:0-1636 GCA_964530945.1 Candidatus Woesearchaeota archaeon
CTCATTGCTAAAAGACCTTCAATTTGCAATAACTGATTTCTTGTTATTGTTTTCTTAGTTTCTTTCTTATCTACCTTTTTCATTTATTGAACCTCCTTTAAATCTTTCATTAAATCCGTCACTTGTGAACTGCGAAGCAGAGTTTGACCGGGGGCGATTGAGTTGCTCAAGACTTGTTGGGATAATCTTTCAGATATAATTTTACAATATTCAGGGTCTTTCTCAAATCCTATGTATCTTCTGTTTAATTGCTTACAGGCAAGAGCAGTAGTTCCACTTCCCATAAAACAATCTAAAACTATTTGACCCTCTTTTGAACTATGAAGAATAATATTTTTAATCAACTCCAAGGGTTTGGGTGTGGTGTGTCCAATTTTATTTTCTATGTCATAATTCCAAACTGAATGATTAGTTTTTTGGTTGTTGAAAGTAAATCTCAAATCTTCGTATTCTTTTCTCAAATCTTCGTATTCTTTTCTCAAATCTTCGTATTCTTTTCTCAAATATTCGTATTCTTTTCTTTCGTTTAGCCAATCCCTTAAAATTAAGTAATGTTCTTCTGTAATCATAGCAGGACAAGTTTTATCTAAAGATAAACAAGCAGAAGCAACTCCACCCCCATTTGTTGCAGTTCCTAAAACTTGGTTTATCTCTTTTAAAACTATTTTACCCTTTGCTCTTATAATTTCAGAACGAATATAATCTCGGATTGGATAAACACAATTTCCCATAATTTTACTTAATCCTGTTTCATCTTGAAAAGTATAGAAAAGAATATACTCTGCCATCTGTTGATAGTTACGAAGCATATCAACAACAACATAACCATCCAAAAAACCCTTTCTTGGACTTCCTTCAAATCTTTTATTCCAAACAATAAACTGCCTAAAAATAAAATTGGTTTTGTTCTTGAGGAAGTTCATAAAATCTGCGACTACTTCCATTTCAGAATGAAACATATAGAAACTTCCGTTATCTTTTAAAACCCTTTGGAGTTCTAAAATAATTTTCTTCATCCATTCTTCATAGTTCTTAATATCATCCCAACTATCTTTTTTAATGTTATAAGGAGGGTCAATTACAATTAAGTCTATGCTCTTGTCTGGGATTTGAGAAAGACCTTCCAAACAATCCTCATTATAAATTATATCTGTTTTCATTTTAACGACCTGCGAGGCAACCCCCCGAATTGAGTTTAATTAGTGATTTAAAGAATTTCTCTGAAAGAGAATTTGGGAGTTTCATTTTTGAACCTCCTCTAAATCTTTCATTAAATCCGTCACTTGTGAACTGCGAAGCAGAGTTTGACCGGGGGCGATTGAGTTGCTCAAGATTTCTGAATTTTCATAAATATTTCCTATTACTTCAACATCTTGGGTTATTGCTTCATATCCTTTCACAACGCATACACTATTAAAATCAATAACACTTCCTGAGCCATCTTTATGTCTCCAGCGGAATGCTCCTTTTTTAAAGTAAACATCCGTAATTGTAGGATTTTTCTCATCTAATGTAGTCCTACTTATTGAAATTATATCACCCTCATAAATCTCTTTTCCACATTTAGCACATTTTCCAAATTTTCCTTTAATATAACGTAATCCAAACTTTTCCACGTACTTCTTTGGTGTTCCAT
>CAZHCJ010000025.1:0-434 GCA_964530945.1 Candidatus Woesearchaeota archaeon
CGGTTTTACGGCCGGGGCCGCTTTTTTGATCGCCACCAGCCAGCTCAAACATGCCCTGGGAATCCCCATCCCCGGCGGGGCCTCATTTCTGACATCCTGGGCCTTTATTATCAAATCGGCGGGCCAGACCAACGGGTTTGAACTGGTGGTGGCCCTGGGCACCCTGGTATGCGCGGTCATTTTCAAGACCCTGCGGCCCCGGTGGCCCGGCCTTCTCATTGCCCTGGTGGCGGGCAGCCTGCTCAGCCTGGCCCTGAACGGTGCCGCTCATGGGGTTCGGCTGCTCGGAGAACTTCCCGGACATCTGCCGCCCCTGTCTTCTCCGGATTTCACCCTGGACACCCTGAGGATGATGGCCCCGGGCGCCCTGGCCGTGGCTTTTCTGGGTCTGATCGAAGCCCTGTCCATTGCCCGCTCCATCACGGCGCAGTCCA
>CAZHCJ010000025.1:444-1609 GCA_964530945.1 Candidatus Woesearchaeota archaeon
CGCCATCCGCTCACACCAGCAGATTGACGGCAACCAGGAATTCATCGGCCAGGGTCTGTCCAACATAGTGGGCAGCTTTTTCTCAAGCTATGCCAGCTCCGGTTCCTTTACACGGTCCGGGGTCAATTTTGATGCCGGCGCCAGAACGCCCCTGGCCAGTATTTTTTCCGCCTTGTTCCTGGCGGTAATTGTGGTGCTCATCGCGCCGCTGACCGCCTGGCTCCCCCTGCCGGCCATGGGGGGAGTCATTTTTTTCGTGGCGTTCAAACTCATTGATTTTCCTCACATAAAAGAGATCCTCAGGAGCAGCCGTTCCGAAACCCTGGTCCTGCTGGCCACCTTTTTCGGCACCCTGTTTTTTGAAATTGAATTTGCCATTTACACAGGGGTGTTGCTCTCCATGGCCATCTATCTGACCCGGACATCCCATCCCCATGTGGATGCCATGGTGCCGGACCCCGGTGATCCGGGCCGTCAGCTCACTGAAATTGTCCAGACAGAACTTGTGGAATGTCCCCAGCTCAGGATTCTCAAGATTAACGGTTCGTTATTTTTCGGGGCAGCCAATCATGTGTCAAAAATTCTGGAAAAAAGTGATGACGGCGATCCCCGGCACCTTCTCATCATCGGGTACGGCATCAATTTCATCGATGTGTCCGGAGCACTGGTGCTGGAACAGGAAGCACACCGCCGTCGGAAACTGGGGAAACACCTCTTTCTCTGCCGGCTCAACCGCGGGGTGACCCGATTTCTGTCCCATGGCGGCTTTTTACAACAGATCGGTGAAAACCACCTGTTTACCACTGAATATCAGGCCATTTCCCGGATATTCAATATCATGGACAAATCCATCTGCCGCACCTGTACCGCCCGAATTTTTGAAGAATGCCGGAGCGTAACCAGGCTGAGGCGAGAGTGAAAGCTTTCAGTGTCAAAGGTCAGACCGAATATTTTGATAAAAAATGGTTCATATAACGATTCATATCGAGAGCTCCATGAAAACTCCCAGGTTTTTAGCCACATCTGGTTTTCGATACAAATTTGCAATCCGGTAAGGGAGCATTACCTGTTTCTCCAAAACATACATTTAGGAGCATAATACTCAATTTTTCATACCTGAGATGGTCATTTTATGACTATCTTGTCCATCTTCGGGGTATATTTT
>CAZHCJ010000026.1:0-1552 GCA_964530945.1 Candidatus Woesearchaeota archaeon
CTTCTGGATTTCCCGGTCAATGGTCAACACCAGGCTGGCGCCCGGGTTGATGTCCGGCAGCGCTTCCACCAGGTTGGGGTCGTTGGGCATATAAACGTTTTCTGGTTTGCCGGTCAGCAGCCGGTTATAAGCTTCCTCAACCCCATATACGCCCTGGGCGGTATCTCTTGAGAAATAATTATAGAAACCAAGCACATTGGCAGCCAGGGACCCTTCCGGATAGGTGCGCTGCTGCATTGGGGTCCAGATCAGGCCGTTGAGGTTGGGCTTGCTGGATTTGGATTCCTGCCGTCGGATGGCATAGGATTCCTCAAGCTGCTCGAGTTCTTGGATCTTCTCTTTGCTTACAAAACTCGAAAGGACGAAATAGCGGTTTTCAGGGTCCTGTTTTTCAGCGCTGGCAATCTCGAACACGTTAGCATATTCCAGGTCTTCTAAGAGGCTGGCGGCAGCAAAGGCAATTGATTCAGGGTCAGAAACCAGTTTAAGGTCAATACCGAGCTCATAACCGACCTGGTTGGTGGCGAGAATGTAGCCCGAGCGATCATAAATCGTCCCGCGTGGGGGGTACACCGTTTTCTTGACACCCTCGTAGTCCGCCGATTTTTCAATCAGGTCCCTGGCAAAGGGGGTGTAATTGATGCGAACCAGCTGCACCGTAATGCCTATACCCAGGGCGAGGCAAACGAGTGCGACAATGGTGTAGCGGGGGTAAAAGGGCGGTTTCATTGCGTTGCATCCCTTTCTATCCCGCTGGATTCGTCGGAGATGTTCCAAAACTGCCTGACGAACCAGTCCCAGAGGGAGGCTTTGTAAGATGAACGCAGGGCTGGCTTTTCACTCACCGGGTTGACACGGGTGGGCGCGAGGACAAGATCTGCGGATGGATCAAACCCAGGGATTTCCAGGTAGATCGCCTGTGCGGGATTCATCATGGTGAAGCCGAGTTCTTTCGCCCGAGCCAGCATTTTTGTAGTTGAACGGGCGGATGCCAGGTCGCCGGTGAGTTCCGAGATCTCGTTGTTAATGACGCTAACATCCGCTTCGAGAAATTGGATCTGCCGGCCGGCTGCTGCAGCCTGAGCGCTGATGCTCAGGTAAACGCCAGCGATCGAGGCAATTAAAATCAGGCCCAGCATGAACAAACCGATCCACTGGAGCTGGACCCGCCATGGCGCTTGTCGATAGGCTTGTAGAATACGATTTTTCATGTGGTTAACCCTGCAATTATCATGCCTCGGTTTTCTTTTCGGCGACCCTCAGCCTGGCGCTGCTTGCTCGAGGGTTTTGTTGAACTTCTTCTTTGGAAGCCATCACAGGCTTCCTGGTTATTACATTTAATGTAGCGACATGCTCACAAGTGCAGATGGGCTGTTCTGGGGGGCAGATACAGTCCTTGCTTTCCCGCCTGAAAAAATGCTTGACAATGCGGTCTTCAAGCGAGTGAAAGCTGATCACTGCCATCCTCCCACCGGGCGCCAGGGTTCCCATCAAATCTGGCAAAGCTGCCGCAACTGTTTCCAGTTCTTGGTTGGTTGCAATCCGCAGCGCC